>JAQSYB010000194.1 GCA_029256365.1 Clostridia bacterium | reverse complement strand
CGAAGATCAGTCTTTTCAGATGTATTTGGCTCACCAAAAACCATAAAAATTGGCAGCACCATCGAAAAGATTACTAAGGTAATAATAGTTCTAGAAAAAATCTTCATACGCTACTCCTTATCAACTTTATTTAATAGTATACTCTATACTACTTGTACATTGGTTCTGAAATACCTTCAAGTTCACAGTTTTTTAACACAATTGTAACTTTTGGAATCACGCAGCATAGGTTGCCCCTATTATACTAGGTTATTTGACTTAAAATTTATACAAAAGGTTTCAGAAATATAAAAAAATATTCTGCTCTTATGATAAGAGCAGAATATTTTTACTCATGACGCAAAGCCTCTATTGGATTTAGGCTTGCCGCTTTATAGGCCGGGAACATTCCAAAAACGACTCCAACCAACAGTGATATTCCAAAGGATAAAATCATCCATGGCACTGAATATACAGCAGGCGCAATGCCCATACCACCTATAACAAATCTGATGATTCCCACGCCTATCAAAACTCCTATACAGCCTCCTATACCCGTTACCAATACCGCCTCTATGAGAAACTGTACCAATATATTCTTTCTTTTCGCTCCAATTGCTTTTCTTATTCCAATTTCTCTCGTCCTCTCTGTTACGGAAACCAACATAATATTCATAATACCAATGCCACCAACGATAAGAGATATGGCTGCAATACCCGCAAGAACTGCAGTCATACTATCTGTTACCTCATTTAAGGTTGATAGCATTTCTGCTTGATTAAATACTCTATAGGCATCTTCATCTTTATACACCTTGAAAAGCAGCGCATTTAGCTTTGCCATGGCACCATCTATCGCTTCAGGTGTTGCAGCTTTTATAGAGAAATTTCTGATTGCTGCTGATTGCATCAATCGCTGAGACACGGTTACAGGAATTATGATTTGATCATCTTCTGACTGGTCCTGGCCGCCAGCCTTTTCCTCCAATATGCCTACTACTTTAAATATCTGTCCATTTATTTTGATACTTTTGCCAAGCGGATTCTGCCCTTCAAATATCTCATTGGCAACTGCAGTACCTATCAGCGCAACCTTTTGCAGATACTCGACATCCATATGTATTATAAATCTTCCGCTTTGGACATGAAGGCTTTTTATTTCCTCATATTCCGGACTTGTTCCTATAATAGTGGTTTCTGTATTCTTCGTTCCATACTTCACCGTACCTTCCGAGGTAACTTGAGGGGCTATCGCAGCTATGTCTTCACTATTCTCCTCACTGAATTTTTTTAATTCTTCATAGGATATACTTCTATTGCTATTTCTACCTATAATATTGATTTGTATCAAATTTGTTCCCAGCTGAGATATTGAGTCCGTTACATTCTTGGTACTGCCCTGCGCAAATGCGACTGCAGCAATTACTGATGAAACACCGATAATGACGCCTAACATCGTCAGGAAGGATCGTATCTTATTGTTTCGAATGCTTTTCACTGCCATTCTATATGCTTGCAGAAATCCCATCAAACCACCTTCCTATCTTCAGTTATCATTCCATCTTGAATTCGGACGACTCTTTTTGCCTGCATTGCGACTTCATTGTCATGGGTTATTAAAACAATTGTGTTTCCTTTTCCATGTAATTCGTGCAACAATGCTATGATCTCTTTACCAGACTTCGTATCCAGATTACCTGTTGGCTCATCCGCTAGAATCAAAGGAGGATCGCTGGCCAAAGCTCTTGCTATGGCTACTCTTTGCTGCTGACCTCCAGAAAGCTCATTTGGTTTGTGAAGAAGCCTATCTCCTAAGCCCACAGCTTGCAGAGCCTTTACCGATCTTTGATGCCGTTCTTTTGCTGCAACCCCTTGATATACCAAAGGCAGCTCCACATTTTCTAAGGCGGATAGCTTTTGCAGCAGATTGAAGCCTTGGAATATAAAACCAATCTTATGGTTGCGGATATCCGCAAGCTGACTATCATTAAGCCCATTAACACTCACTCCATCTATGCAATACTCCCCCGAAGTAGGTGTATCCAGACATCCAATCATATTCATAAGAGTTGATTTTCCTGATCCCGATGGCCCCACAATTGCAACAAATTCATGTTGCTCAATCTTGATGCTTACTCCATTTAGTGCATTGATATCTATATCGCCTATGCGGTAGATTTTGTACATATCACTTATATGTATCATCATAATCCCCCTTATTAGCGTGCCGGCTTAACAGCTGGGGCGCTCATACCTGGAACACCAACTTTGGTAGTTGTCATCATCATCTGACCTCTTGCACCATTTTGACTCGAAGCAATAACAGGCAGTATAACCATTTCGCCTTCTTTTACGCCACTTAATATTTCAATATATTCTTCGTTGTGAATCCCAACTTCTACCTCTCGCATCTCTATATCTGACATTTGATTCTGCTTTACATTCTTCTGACCAGTGACTACAGCATTTTCGATGTCACCCTTGCCTTGTACATTTGAGCCGTTTCCCCTTACCGTAACAAAGCTTTTCCCAGCTCTTTTGTTTACCGCTTGAATAGGTACGAGCAACACGTCATTCTTCTGCTCTATCAGGATCTCTGCATTTGCATTCATACCACTTTTTATATTTTCAGTTTTATCTATCTGTATTGTAACTGGATATGTAGTAACTCCATTTGTAGAAGTACCATGGATGGATACCTTGGACACTGTACCATGAATTGGTTTTTGATTTGTCTCAGAAAGTGCATCAATTGTCACTTCTGTTGATTGTCCGGTCTTTATCTTTGAAATATCCAATTCATCTATAGCAATCTCAAACTGCATATGATTATAATCCGCAGCATAGCCAATTACATCTCCTGATTTCAGCACATCTCCTGCCTTTAGTTCATTCAAGGTAAGTACTCCATCTATTGGAGCGCAAATATTATACTTATCAAGCTCATTTTGGGCTGCTGCAAGCTGGTTATAGGCATCTTCCAATTTTAGATTTGTGGTTTCTATCTCTAAAACCAGATCATCGTTGCCAAACTCTATTAAAACATATCCCTTTGAAACAGATTGACCTTCATAAACATTTAGCTTTTCAACGGTTCCACCTGTAGCTGTTTTTATATTCATCTTATTATAATAGCTTAGGGTACCACTTTCAGCGCTGATCAGGTTTTCACCAGAAATGGATATTTCTACATTGCCTATCATTCCTTCTTTCATTGTGCCGGGATTGTTCAATACAACTTCAATATTATATACCTCTGTGCCCTCAGCAGTGGTATACAAAGGTTTACTCATGGATTTTATGATTCCCTTCGTCTTAGTACCTACTTCAAGGGTTGTATCATAAGCATTTACTGTAACTTCCTGGTTTATCTTAAGTTGATTTCTAAACTTATTATTAAACGGAACGGTTAGCTTTAACTTCGACTTATCTGTTATTGTCATCAACGTTGCATTTTTGCTGACATCATCCCCAAGATCTACTTGCAAGCCTGTAATTTCACCATCAATTGGAGCTAAGGTCTTCATTCCTTCTAGGCTCTTTTTATTATACTGCTGTGAAAGAAGAGTTTGTGAAATACTATTTTGTAATTGCTTCACATTTAGCTGAGCTTGGAAGTCATTTAATCTTAATATGAGGTCCCCAGCTTTCACTTGCGCACCATCGCTTAGAAGCATCTCCTCAATTGTACCCCCTACCTCTGCGACAACATTGCTTTTGTTAGAGGATGCGATGGCTCCTGAGCCTGTTACGGACGACGCCAAGTCTCCTTTGACTACAACAGCAGTCTGCTGTGCAAAGGTATTTTGTACAGCCTTGCTGTTCTTATTAAAATACCACCACACTCCACCTGAAATTAGAACCACAACAAGCAATCCGGAGATAAAAACCTTGGATGCTATTAATGCAGATATTTTCTTCATAATATACCTCCCATTTTTAACTTAGATAAATTGACACAGTATAATTATAGTGATTATTTGTGATGGTTCTGTGACAGCATTGTGTTTGAATTAAAAAAAATGAGCAATTTCTGCTCATTTCATTGTACTTATATTCATTTTTTGAAAATTTATTTGAAGGTTTAATTTATATATGTCTTATTATTCATTTTATATTTAGGCTGTTGTTTACTTGAAAATCTTATTGACTGCACTATTGATTAATTCAATAACATGATGTTCTTCTTCATTTTGGGGACAACAGCTATTTTGCCACTCATCTAATAGAACTGCAGCAAACTCGTTTCCTTTTTTTGCATTATTAAACACATATTTAAAAGTCTC
>JAQSYB010000193.1 GCA_029256365.1 Clostridia bacterium | reverse complement strand
CAGTGTCTGCTTCTAAATACTTCATCTGTTACCTCACGAATGTCAAAGCCTTTATCCATCCATTCCTTAGCCATCTTTGTTTCAAAATCATGGAAGGCTGGCAGGCAGTGCATGAATATGACATCTGGATTGCCTGTCTTTTGCAATAGCTCCATCGTAACCTTGTATGGTGTAAGAAGCTTTACTCTTGCTGGTATTTGATCTTCTTCACCCATAGAAGCCCAAACATCAGAGTATATTACGTCAGCGCCTTTTACTGCTTCTGCCTCTGAGGAGAACTCAATTACAGCACCAGTTTCTTTGGCTACTGCCAAAACCTTATCCATAACCTCTTGACTTGGAGCAAGCTCCTTAGGTCCAAAGGCTACAAAGTGCATACCCATTTTTGCACAACCGTACATCCATGCATATGCCATATTATTCCTTGTATCTCCTGCAAATACTACCTTAACCTTGTTAAGAGGTTTTGCAACATGTTCTTCTATTGTAAGCATATCCGCTAATATTTGTGTGGGGTGGTCAACGTCAGTAAGACCATTCCATACTGGAACACCGGAATACTTCGCTAAATCTTCTACTACAGACTGCTTATATCCTCTGTACTCGATGCCGTCATAATATCTGCCAAGAACCTTTGCTGTATCTTCCAAAGATTCCTTTTTGCCCATTTGTGAGCTGTTTTGATCAAGATACGTTACATGAGCTCCTTCTTCAAGGGCACCAACCTCAAAAGCACATCTTGTTCTTGTAGAAGTCTTTTCAAATAATAGTACGATGTTTTTACCCTTTAATAGGTAATTGTATATGCCTGCTCTCTTCTTTGCCTTTAAATCATGTGAAAGATCAAGCATATATCTGATTTCTGATGGTGTAAAATCCATCAATGTTAAAAAACTTCTTCCCTTTAAATTTACTGCCATTTCATATCTCTCCTTTATATTCTTTTATTTATTTTATGTTTATGTGAATATTTAAATTCAGTATGATTGCACATATTCAATAGATCCTTCACTACGTTCAGGATGACATGTAGGGGAGGAGCAAGGATGCATTCCTTAAGGAATGCAGACAGTGTCCTTCCGCATTGAAACCAGCCCCTATAGGTCTTCCCGTATCAAAGGCATACTCATACATCTAGGACCACCTCTTCCTCTAACCAGCTCTGATCCTTCTATTTCCAAAACTTCAATTCCATGCTGTCTCAATACTTCATTGGATATTTCATTTCTTCCATAGGTTACGACAACGCCAGGAGCGATTGCCAGGGTATTTGTACTGTCATTCCACTGCTCTCTTGCTGCGGTAATCGGATCCCCTCCGCCGCTCTGTATCAAATCAATTGCAGGCAGCTTCAGGCTCTTTTTCAATGTTTCTATTAGACTTTTTTCTACACTTACCTTTATTCCTCCATTGTTCGGTGTAATTCTAAATACTCTTACTCTGTCCTGTATTCCAGGGTAAATCGTAAATTTATCATAATCTATCATCGTAAACACAGTGTCTAAATGCATAAAAGCTCTTAGTGGAGGTATCTGCACAGCCAACACCTCTTTAATTCCACTTTCTGAATTAAAAAGTTTTTTGGCAATCTGCTCAATACCATTGGCAGAGGTTCTTTGGCTGCAGCCTATTGCTGCAACTTCCTTACTTAAAACCAACATGTCTCCGCCTTCCATGCTGTAAGGAATATTATAATCATACCAGATTTGTGCGTTTTCTTTCTTAAAAAGCGGATTATACTGATAAATATATTTTATGATCATGGGTTCTCTTCTTCGAGCATCCGTATTCATTGAATTGATGCTGATGCCATTTCCAATCACGGCAGCCGGGTCTCTCATAAAATAGAGATTGGGAATCGGATTGATAAATAGAGGATAATCACTATGTACATAGTCAGAAAGGCTTAGCTCTCTGTTTAATTCAGGCAATTCTTTCTTGCTTAAGCCAGAAATTGCAAGCTCTGCTACATCCTCTGCTGGCATTTCTATAATGTTCTCATATAAAACCTGGTTCAGTTCCTGTGTATTCTCTACACAAGCAGCCAGCAGCTCCTTGACAAACATTTTCTTTGTCTCTTTATTTTGAAGCACCTCCGCCAACAATTCTTCAACATAATAAACATGTGTTCCTTTTTGGCGTAGAACTTCTGCAAACTCATCATGCTCTATTCTCATTTTCTTAAGCCAAGGAATATCATCAAATAAAAGCTGACTTAAGTAGTCTGGGGTAAGCTTTTCTAGTTCCTTGCCAGGCTTATGCAGTAAAACTGCTTTAAGCTTGCCGATCTCGGATGTAACATTCAAAAAAGAGGCTCTGTTATCACCATACATATATCGGGCTCCTTTCCTATTTTTGCTAACCACTATTAGTATAGTCCTTCATCTAAAATTGTACAAGTGCCTCAAATCAAGGCTTAGAGGCTATTTTCTAAAATTAGCAAAAATTCTGTATATTAATTCAATCGAAGCCAGCCATTAATTTTTTTGATGGAAATATTAATTATTCATTAAATATTCTTAATACTCAATAAGTTTAAAATATGGTAGGATATATTTTATGCATTGAATGCATAAAATCTTATGGTTTGGTATAAAAATTTTTTTATATGATCGGTTTCGGAATAGCATTTTTATGAGAAATATAGAATAACGGGGCGACACAAGCAGCATTCCTTATGGAATGTGCCCTGGTCGCCCCCTACAACCAATTTCAGGCTGAATAGCATGTAGGGGAGGACCCATGTGTCCTCCCGCGTAGAAATCAGATTCACCTCTACACCACATTATCATAAGCTTGACTGGACAACAAAAAAAGTACATAAAAAAAAGCCCATTTAGGCTCTCTTTTATGTACTTGGTATTATTTTTAAGTATTAACTACATCCTATTTTTATATTATCTTTACAAGCGAATAATTCTATTGATTTTGTTAATATGTCAGAGTAACTATATGAAACGGTTCTGCTAACATCCTCAGGAACATCGGCTTCTATCCTTATCACAAATATGCTAGGATATGTCTTCTCAATAATACCTTCTTTTATGCTGATTTTTTTTCTGCCTTTATTAGCCTTTAGCACAACTCTTTCCCCTACATAGCTGTCTACATTGCTTCTGATGAGGGATAGGGTATTCTTTGTAGCCATAAAACCACCTGCCTTCCCAACATCTTAATTTTATCATATCCTATATTATATGTCAAATTAAAAATAATTATTATATCAAATTTTAAATTTATTAGTCAACTACTTATTTCAATATTTTTATGTCTATTTCATGACGAACTTTACATAATGTACTGCCTGTCCTTCTCCCACAGGTATTTCAGCCTTTTGAACTTTTTTTAATATTTTTTTCTTATTAGTTGATAAGTTCGTCAAAAGTGGGAGCTTCTTCAAGATATGTTTTATCTTAGATGGTTAAAATACTAGTTAGAATGCCATAGATATTCTTGACGATTTTTAGTACATTTGTGGTAATATATAATAGGATAGGGTCGAGATAATTACATACATATGATATAATTTTAGAATTTTTTACTCAAGGAGGTAAATGAATGATTGACAATCTAAATATTGCAAATGCAATGACAATCAAGCTTGATAATGAGCTGCCACCTATGCCTGAATTTCAAAAGGGCATTAGAAGAGCTCCAAACAGGGGCTTCAGACTGTCTCAATCTCAAACCGAAATTGCGCTTAAGAATGCATTAAGGTACATACCAGAGGAACTGCATGAGGTTTTGGCTCCGGAGTTTTTAGATGAACTTGTTGAATATGGGCGTATATATGCCTATAGATATAGACCACAGGGCAGAATATACGGCAAATCCGTAGATGAATATCCTGGCAATTGTACTGAGGGAAAAGCCTTCCAGGTTATGATTGACAACAACCTGGATTTTGAAATTGCTTTATACCCTTATGAATTGGTTACCTATGGCGAAACAGGCCATGTTTGTCAAAACTGGCTCCAATATAGAATGATTAAAAAATATCTGGCGGTTATGACAGAAAATCAAACTCTTGTCATTGAGTCAGGCCATCCTCTTGGATTATTTCCATCTAAGCCAGATGCACCAAGAGTTATCATAACCAATGCACTTATGATCGGTATGTTTGATAATCAAAAGGACTGGGAAATCGCTGAGCAGATGGGTGTTGCAAACTATGGTCAAATGACTGCAGGGGGCTGGATGTACATTGGACCTCAAGGTATCGTTCACGGAACCTTCAATACCATACTTACCGCAGGTAGACTTAAGTTGGG
>JAQSYB010000192.1 GCA_029256365.1 Clostridia bacterium | reverse complement strand
GTAGAAAGAGTTCTTGAAAGCCTGGCTGTAACCACCTTCTGATTGATTCCTTTTACAATAGGTATTTTAAATTTCAAGCTATCTAAGGCATACCTTACCTTTGGAATCTTGATTGCAATAATAAATAAAGTGATGAATGCGATTACGAGGCCTATGGCTGCATACCAATAATTGATCAAAAAAGTGCTTATAGCCAGTAGAATTCTTGTTGGCGCTGGCAACGCTGTCCCACTGTTGCTAAAAATCCCTGTAAAAGTAGGCAATACAAAAACCAAAAGAAAAATAACAACGATAAGAGTGACAATTGCAAGAACAATAGGATAAACCATTGCACCTTTCACTTTGTTTGTAATTTTTGTTTCCTTTTCATAGTGCACAGCCATTCTATTTAATATAATATCAAGATTTCCGCTGGCTTCCCCTGCTACCACCATATTGACCAGCAGCTCTGGGAAAACATCTATATGTCTTCTCATTGCTTCAGACAATGTCAAGCCCTGCTGCACCTTATCATACACCTTGTTGATAGCTGTTCGAAACCTTTTGCTTTCTGTCTGCTGTCTTAATATGTCTAAGCAGGATATCAGATTCACTCCCGCTTGCAGCATGGTATGAAATTGTCTGCAGAATATTGCAATATCCTTAATTTTTACTTTGCTGAAATAACTATTTAAGTCGATTTCACCTTGTAATTTTTGCTCTGCTATATTGATTGGATAATATTGATTCTGCCTAAGCATGACCAGTACTTCATCCTTGGAATTGGCTTCATAGATGCCTTCTAATGTCTTGCCCTCAGCTGTAATTGCCTTGTATTTGTATCTGGCCATAAATTCACTTCCTGTTATCTTATTTTAGCTTCCCATTAAAAAACGATCCAGCATATCTCTGTCAATACAGTGATCTATGGCTGTTTGCTTACTTATTTTCAATTGCTTGCAAAGCTGACTCAAAGAGTAATCCATACTGCTCATTCCCAGCTTGCTGCCTGTTTGAATCAGATTTTGTATTTGAAATGCCTTGCCCTCTCTTATTAGGTTCTTAATAGCGGGATTGGCTATCATAATCTCATGGGCTGCTACTCTGCTGTTTCCATCTATTGTCGGCACGAGCTGCTGAGATATGATTGCTTCCAATACCGTTGCCAGCTGCACCCTGATTTGCTGCTGCTGATGGGGTGGGAAAGCATCTATAATTCTGTCAATTGTTTTGGCAGCTCCAATTGTATGCAGTGTTGACAATACCAAATGTCCTGTTTCTGCAGCTGTCAATGCAGTGCCTATGGTTTCTAAGTCTCTCATTTCACCAACTAAAATGACATCAGGATCTTGTCTTAATGCAGCACGAAGAGCATTTCCAAAGCTATTGCTGTCACTTCCAATTTCTCTTTGATTGATTATACTTTTATTATGCTTATGCTGATATTCAATAGGGTCCTCCAAGGTCAGTATATGGCATTGTCTATTCTTATTAATATAATCCAGTATGGCAGCGAGGGTTGTTGTTTTTCCACTGCCTGTAGGTCCTGTTACAAGAATTAAGCCCCTTTGCTTCATTGAAAGCTCTTTCAGAATTGTCGGCAGCCCTAGCTCCTCCATTGAATAAATATTTGAAGCTATTATTCTAATAGCCAATGTATAGTTTTCCTTTTGCTTGTATGCGTTGACTCTAAAACGCTGCTCATCTGGACTAGAATACGCAAAATCCAACTCTCCGTTATGATTCAATTGCTGTAATTGACTGTCTGTCAGCAGCTGGTTAATGAGAGCAGAAGTATCCTCACTGTTTAGAATGCTGTCGCCGATTCTAAGTAAACTTCCATTGATCCTCATAACAGGTTGAGTCCCTACCGTTAAATGCAAATCAGAAGCCTTTAATTCAACCGCTTTATTTAATAGTTCAAATATATTCATGTATATCCCCCTAATCCAAGCTGTAAGTAACTCTAATCATTTCTTCTATAGTCGTGATTCCCTGCAATACCAACTGCTTGCAGCTTTCTCGCAAGCTTATAGTCCCGTTTGCTGCAGCAGCTGTCCTGATAATATCTATGCTTGCCCTTGCTTCAATTAGGGTTCTTATATCACTGTTAACAGGCATAATTTCATGAATTGCTGTTCTGCCTTTGTAGCCAGTTCCATTGCAAGCACTGCAGCCTTTTCCTTTATATAAATTAAAATCGCCATTTTCCTTAAGCAATTCTTTTTCATAGGTTTCCGCTGCATGGGAAGCTTTACACTTGGTGCATATTTTCCTTACCAATCTTTGTGCAATGACACCCACTACCGAGGCAGATACCAAATATGGCTCAATGCCCATGTCTACGAGTCTGGTTACCGTTGATGCTGCATCATTGGTATGCAAGGTGCTAAGTACCAGATGTCCAGTTATGGATGCCCGTACCGCTATTTCGGCTGTTTCTGAATCTCTAATTTCACCGACCATGATGATATCGGGGTCTTGTCTTAACATGGAACGTAAACCGCTGGCGAAGGTCATTCCTGCCTTATTATTAACCTGTACTTGATTCACTCCATCTAATCTATATTCAACAGGATCTTCAATTGTGATGACATTGACTCTTGCTTTGTTCAATTCCTTTAAAATAGCATACAACGTGGTGCTTTTCCCGCTGCCTGTAGGGCCCGTAACCAGTAATATTCCATTTGGAAACTGAATCAGCTTGTCCAGTAGATTCATATTGTGTTGACTAAAGCCTAAGCCAGCCTTACTAACAAGGAAGTTTTCCCTATCCAGCAAGCGTATTACTATTTTTTCGCCAAATACAGTAGGTATGGAGGATATACGCATGTCAATTTCTTTTTTATCAACAGATAGTTCTATTCTTCCATCTTGAGGTATTCTTTTTTCGGCAATATCCATTTTACCCATAATCTTAATTCTGGTTATAATCGCTGAGTGAGCAGATTTTTCTGGATTCATTACCTCTTGCAGCTCACCGTCTATTCTAAACCGAATCCGTATTTTGTTTTCCGTAGGTTCAATGTGAATATCACTTGCTTTCAGCTTAACAGCTTGGCTAATAATTGAATTGATCAGTCTTACTACTGGAGCACTATCCGTTTCATTTATATTTTCCTCCAGCAGCTCATTTAAGCTTCCAATATCGTATTGTCTCTTAAATTCTTCTATGGCCATTTCTGCTCTTTGCTTGCCATAATATTGTTCAATGGAGCTGACAATCGCTAAGCGGCTTGATGTAACCGGCTCAACCTCAAGACCTGTTGCAATGCTGACATCATCTCGTGCAAAAATATTTAAAGGATCCGCCATAGCAACAATAAGCTTATTCTGCTCCTTCTTTATAGGGATTAGGGTATGTCTTCTTGCCAAGCTTTCATTTATTAGTTTTGGTATTTCCGGATCAATATTGATTTTGTTGATATCCATATATGGAATTCCCAACTGAAGCTCTAGCACATCTATCATATCCGTTTCAGAAATAATGCCGTCATCAATCAGCATTTCTCCAAGTCTTTTGCCAGTTGCCTTTTGTTTGCTTAAAGCGTTTTTTAATTGTTCATTGGTAAGGAATCCTGCATCTACCAGCAAATCCCCTAATCTTTTGTTTCTATTTTGCATATATACACCTTTTATCAAAATTTATTTTGTTGTTATTTTAATTCAATGATAAAGTATTCTTCTTACTTCACTATTTTCCTGCTGAAATGACAAAATATACTATCCTTTGCATTTATATTATAAAAGCTGATAAAATCATTGTTTATCAGCTTTTCATTTATTGCCATTTGCGAAGCAAATCTAGGCAAAAGGCAAAGCCCTCGATGGGCTGAGCTTTTTAATTAATCTAGTTTATTTATTAAGTGCTTATATTTTCTTAAAATAAGCTTTTCGATTTGTCTGACAAACTTTGTCCAGATAAACTCTTTGCTGCTGATTGGTACAACCAATACAGTAAACAACCCTAGTCTATTTCCTCCCAATATATCGGTGAATATCTGATCCCCTATGACTGCTGTATTCTCTGGTTCTGTACCCAAAAGCTTCAAGGCTTTCCTATAGGATGCACTGCTGGGCTTTGCCGCATTGTGTACCGCCGGAAGCTTTAGGTCTTTATTAAACTCAGAAACTCTATTTTTGGTGCCATTGGATAATATGCAAAGCTTGAAGCCTGCCTTTATCAGCTTTTCGACTAGATCAATCACTTTTTGATCTGCGTATTTCTCTGACCATGGTACAAGGGTATTATCAATATCAATGATTATTCCTCTAATAGAGTTTTTCTTTAGT
>JAQSYB010000191.1 GCA_029256365.1 Clostridia bacterium | reverse complement strand
TTCGAAGATATATTTAAAAATAAAGTACTGAAATAATTGTATTCAGCTGTGGTTATACATAAAAAACGATTATCGGCGAACTATATGTTTTAGACCAACCAATTGATAAAGGGAGCTGATATTTTGTTTACTGATAATTTTGAGAAATATGGTGTAACCGCAGATTCGAAAAAGGTACTTCCGGGAATGGTATATGTTGACTTACATGAGAACAAAAGCAGGAAGGAAATTTATCATGCTTACAACAATGGCGCATCGGTGATTTTTACCACTCAAAACATTTCAAATCCAGAGCTTCCTGTAATTAAAGTAAACAATGTATATGAAACATTGCTATTTATGCTAAACAACCATTTTCACAACCCGCAAAATAAGTTAAAGCTGGTTGCGGTAAGCGGCAGCAATGACAAGGATATCATACTAGACCTGCTGTATAAGATTTTGGGTGAGAAGGATAGAATGTCCAATCCTGAAAAGGAAAAGGAATTTATGAACTATTTTAGTTCATTGAACAAGCTGACTATAGAGGATATGTACGAGCATCTTGACAAGGTAGCAGCCAAAGGGGAACATTTTATGCCCATCATCGTAGACTACAAGCTGAAATATTTTAGATTTATGAAAAGCTTTGAATTTGACTGTGCATTGATTTCTGGGGTAAATACTTTAGATATGGGAGATCAAACCTATGTTCTCGAAAGCATTAGAAGCTTTATATCTCAGATTCCTGAAAACAGACCAATCATTGTAAACAATGATGATGACATCGTATTGAAAGCTTTGGAGTCGAGTAAAAATACAATTGTAATAACCTATGGGTTAAATAAAAAAGCTGCAGTGACAGCAACAAGCATTGATTTAAACCAGCAAACAACTTTTAACTTCTGTTTGCAAAGAAGCTTCACCACAAACAATGGGAATTTACTGGAGCCTTTTGAAATGCCAATTCGCATGAATATGCATGGCAGCAGGAGTGTCCAAAATGCCTTGGCGGTCATCACCTGTGCACTTTATTATGATATCGATATTGAAGAGATTAAAGCTGTTTTACAGAGCTATGTTTCACCTAGCAGAAGATTTCAAATATCAAATGTGAATGGCATAACGATATTGGATAATTACTGCAGCACATTGGGAGATTTGGATAAAACACTAGATGGGCTGCAGCTCCTAAACTATAATAAGCTTGGTCTTTTGATTTCTGTTAATAAAAATGAAGATTGGCAGGAACAGGAAGGCATCATAAGGGTTTTGAATCAGTGGAGTAGTATATTAGGTCTGAAAGAGGTTGTAATCTGCGGTTGTGTGGATGTAGATGAGAAGATTCCGCCCCTATCCATAAATGACATCAGAAGATTCAAGAAGGCATTAAATGATTTGATGGAAGTTCGATATTTTGATAAGCTGCAAAATGCAATTGAATATTTAACTGGTTGTATCAAAACGGGAGACTTGCTTACACTAGCTGGCGGTGACGAAATGAACAAGGCGAAGGCTATGCTAGAGTATCAGCTAAAGCATGTATTAGAAAACCTGCATTAATAAAAATTCCAAGTATGAATAAAAATTTAGTGAAATGATTCATATTGTTATGCTTGTTTGAATATGTATAGTGTAGATTAAAACTCTAATAAACGCAAGAACAAGGAAGGGAGTGGGGTCTACATGACCGACAAGATAAGTGAAAACAATACAGTAACCATTGTTGGAACGGTTAAGTCAAAACCTGAGTTTAGTCATGAGATGTATGGTGAGGGTTTCTATAATGTTCTCCTTGAAGTACCTAGATTAAGCGATATATCAGACAGTTTACCTATTACTGTTTCGGAACGTTTGATGATGGGGGCTTGCCTGGAAGTAGGTAGTAAGTTGATTGTTCTAGGGCAATTAAGGTCCTACAACAAGCTGCTAGATGGCAGCAATAAGCTTATATTGACTATTTTCGCAAGGGACTTAAAGCAGGATGATGAGGAAATCAAGAACCCAAATCAGATTTATCTCGATGGATTCATTTGTAAAAAGCCAGTATACAGAACTACTCCCTTTGGCAGGGAAATTACTGATATGCTCATTGCAGTAAACAGGCCTTATAATAAGTCAGATTACATACCCAGTATTGCCTGGGGAAGAAATGCAAGGTATTCCGAAAATCTTACAGTTGGTGATAGAATCAAGGTCTGGGGAAGAATTCAAAGTAGAGAATATCAAAAGAAGTTGAATGAAGATGATGTGATAACAAGAACAGCTTATGAAGTATCTATCTCCAAGATGGAGATTGTAGACAAAGACAACAATGTGAGAGAATTTGAAGAGGAAGAAGAACAGGAAAACTAATGTTTAAGCGCTTTGCGGTATAACGCAGATGCGCTTTTGTTTTTTTATGCTTATAATATTGTTGTACACTTTATTGAAACATAATATAATTAAATTATTGATTCGTGAATAGGGGGGAAACAATGAAATTTACCGATAGAATATATGATAGTAAATACAAATACATATTAATGATTTTTATGATAATTCTTGGCAGTGCAATAAGTGGGGTCGCTTTTAATCTGTTTATCATACCAAATAAGCTGTTAAGCGGTGGCATAAGTGGTATTGCTCTGATATTGAGCTATCTTTTTAATACGAATACAGGTCTTATGATTTTCATTTTTAATATTCCAGTATTTATATTGGGATATAAATTTGTCGATAAGGAATTTGTATTGCTGAGTTTGGTAGGTATGATCGCTTTTTCTACTTGGATTGAGGTTTTCTCATTCTTACGAGAAATCAATTTGGTGCAGGATGTCATGCTGTCTTGCATATATGCTGGTGTATTAAACGGAATAGGATTGGGTATTGTACTTAGAAACAGAGCATCTCAGGGTGGAATTGATATTATAGGGGTAATAATGAAGAAGTATTTTTCAATGAATATTGGAAGTACATCAATGATGATAAATACCTGCATCGTGATTATAGCATCCTTTATTACAAATTTGAATCTTGCTATGTATACGCTGATTTCAATGTACATCGGATCAACGGTGCTGGATAAAGTACAGCAGGGCTTTGATCAGCGGAAGTCAGTAATGATTATTACAGACAAAGAAAAGCAGGTGGCAGAGGAAATATTTAAGAGACTAGTTAGAGGCGTTACGTACTTAGAAGGGGAAGGCGCCTATACTGGAGACAAGAAGAAGGTCATTTACTGCATAGTAAGCTTGAATCAGTTGGCAAAGCTTAAGCAAATTGTAAGAGGAATAGATGAGAATGCTTTCATTACAGTAAGTGATACCGCAGAAGTAATGGGGCATGGCTTCGTAAATAGGGGAATATAGAAAGGGTGGCAAATAATTGGAAATACTAGTACGCAAGGAAACAAAAGAAGACTACAATTCGATTCGAGAAGTAATCAAATCTGCATTTAAGGCAATTGAAAAGACGGACAATGAATTTAATGAATGGACATTGGCAGAGAGAATAAGAGACAGTGAATATTATATCAATGATTTATCTCTTGTCGCTGAAGTGGACGGTACTGTTGTTGGTCACATCATGTTTACACCATTAAAAATAAAAGGAAGCACAGCGTGTTACGAATCCTTGGATTTGGCACCAGTTTCTGTGCATGAAGATTTTCAAAATCAAGGAATTGGAAAGCTATTGGTTCGTTCAGGAATAGAAATAGCAAAAAGATTGGGGTACAAGTCACTTATCGTAATGGGTCATCCAAAGTATTACCAAAGCTTTGGCTTCGAGCTTGCATCCAACTGGAAAATAGGCCTGGATACCAATTTTAACAGCAAATACCTTTTTGCATTGGAGCTAGTTGAAGGCGGACTTGATGGGGTAAGTGGCGTAGTAGAATATTGCCCACCCTTTTATAATGAAAATGGTGAACTGATATAAGCAAAATAAAAGTCATGTACTGCAATCAAATGCAAGTACATGACTTTCTTGTTTATTAGCCTCTAAGATCATCCAACAGCTTCTTCTTATCGCCTTCAACCTCAGATGCTTTTTTAATCACTCTTGCAGGTATTCCGGCAACCACTGTGTCAGGCTCTACATCTCTAGTTACTACTGAGCCAGCTGCAACGACAGACCCTTTGCCGACTCTCACACCTTCTAATACTACTGCATTGGCACCAACCAATACATTGTCTTCAATAATAACAGGAGCGGCACTCGGTGGCTCTAAAACTCCAGCCAATACTGCGCCTCCCATCATGATGACAGCGTTTTTATGTATTGTTACCATATCCCTGATGACAGCACCAGGCTCAATTCTAGCCTCTATATGTCTTGTATCAAGCAATGGAATGGCAGAATTTCGTCGGTCAAACTCAATTTCATATTTGTTAATTGCGCTTTTGTTGGCTTCTATAAAGGCTTCAACCTCAGTGTTTTCACCAAATAGAACCCAAAAGCTGCCATTGCCGTACTTCTTGATTTCTGTGTCAATGTTCTCTAAATTGCCATCGATATAAGCCTTTACAGGAGTTGTCTTCTTGGCTTGCTTTATAAAAGCTGCTATTTTATATGGATCAGTTAAATCTACAGGATTGTTCATTATATCATCTCCTTAAGCATGGATTTCATATCATAAATGCCTTTTTGTTTATTTACTATATATTCTGCTGCTTTGATGGCTCCCATTCCAAATACATCTCGAGATAGAGCCGTATGCTTGAGCTCAACAATTTCATCCTTGCCTGCAAAGAATACAGAGTGCTCTCCGGGAATTGTGCCGCCTCTTATAGCAGAAATTCCAATTTCACTATTTTTGCGTTTTTCTCTGCTTTGTGAACGGTCATAAATAAAGTTCATGGAATGATCCAACTGTTGATTGATTTCATTTGCTATCATCAAAGCTGTACCGCTGGGCGCATCTTTTTTCTCATTGTGATGCTTCTCCAGTATTTCGATATCAAAGCCAAGACCAAGCTTGGATGCTGCAGTTCTTGCCAATTCAATCAGTACATTAATGCCTAGAGACATATTGGCTGACATGAAAATTGGAAGTGACTCTGCAGCGGCACTTACTTTATTATAATCTTCTTGAGACAGCCCTGTCGTAGCCAATACCAAGGCTGTCTCATTGTTTTTACAAAATTCAAGAAGCTCAGGCAATACACCTGGATTAGAAAAATCGATTACGACATCAATTTTCTCTTGTACATACTGATAGTCTGTGTAGACGGGATAAGGGTTGCTATATTTATCGGGCTGTCTGGATATACCTGCAGCGATATTTATATTGTCAAAATTAGCTGCAAGCTTCGAAATCACCTGACCCATTTTTCCATTGCAGCCGCTCATTAGTATGTTTATCAATAAATTTACCCCCTAAGCTGGAAGCCATAATCTACAAGTGTATTCTTTAGATACTCCAGATTCTTTTCTGACATATCCACAAGAGGAAGCCTTAATTCGCCAACTTGATGCCCCAATAGGTTCATTGCAGTTTTTACTGGTATAGGATTTACTTCACAGAATAAGGAATCATTTAGCGCCTTAATCTTTAATTGAAGCTCCATTGCAGTCTTAACATCCCCATCTAGATACTTTATAACCATGTCATGCATTACCTTGGGGTCAACATTGGCAACAACGGATATCACACCGATACCGCCTACTGAAAGAAGGGGTACTACTTGATCATCGTTGCCAGAGTACATAGCGAAATCATCATTGCAGAAGGTTCCAATCTCAACAACCTGGCTGATGTTGCCGCTGGCCTCTTTGACAGCCGCAATGTTTTTGTGTTTAGAAAGTGTTTTCAGAGTATCGGCGTTGACATTTAAGCCTGTTCTGCCAGGTACATTGTATACGATAACGGGAATATTAACCGCATCAGCGATTGCAGTATAATGTGCAATTAAGCCCTTTTGTGTTGTTTTATTATAGTAGGGTGTTACACATAACAATCCATCACAGCCAACAGCTTCAGCATATTTTGAAAGCTCAATGGAGTGGCGGGTGTCATTGCTGCCTGTGCCTGCAATGACGGGTATTCTACCTGCTATTTTTTCCACTGTGAATTTGAAGGCTGCTTTTTTTTCATCGTCGGACATGGTAACGGATTCTCCAGTTGTTCCGCAGATGATAATGGCATCTGTGCCTTGGCTGACATGCCAGTCAAGCAGCTCTCCAAGCTTATCGAAATCGACACCGTTGTTGTTGAAGGGTGTAACGATAGCAACACCTGACCCTTTAAATAAAGCCATTCTAGTTCCTCCTTATAATTATAACAATAGGGTATATTTATTTCTATTTTAACGTGTTTTCATTCCTAAATATACCCATTTATTAATATAATATGAAATTATGTTTTGTTTGTTATATTAAACCAATTCTTTTTGCACCAATAGCTCAGCTATTTGTACAGCATTTGTAGCTGCACCTTTTCTGATATTATCAGAAACAACCCACATATTCATTCCAAAGTCTACTGAATCGTCTCTTCTGATTCTTCCAATGAATACTTCATCCTTGCCTGCTGCATTGATTGCAAGTGGGTATACATTGTTTGCAACATCATCTTGAATTACAATACCTGGGCTGTTCTTTAAAAGCTCTTTTAATTCATTGATGTCAAAATCATTGTAGAATTCAACATTTATAGATTCAGAGTGACTATTGAATACAGGAACTCTAACTGTTGTAGCAGTAACCTTTAGACTTTGGTCGCCTATGATTTTTCTAGTTTCCTCTATCATTTTCATTTCTTCTTTTGTATAGCCATTTTCAGTAAAGACATCTATATGTGGCAAACAGTTATTTGCTATAGGATGGGCATAGAACTTATGAGGATTGCCTTTTAAGCCTTCCTCTAGATCGGTTACTCCTTTTACACCAGAGCCTGATACTGCTTGATAGGTCGAGTAAACGATTCTTTTAATTTTATATTTTTCATGTAAGGGCTTCAGTGCAACAACTGCCTGTATTGTGGAACAATTTGGATTTGCTATGATTCCCTTATTCCATTCAACATCATTTGGATTCACTTCAGGCACTACAAGAGGTACGTCAGCTTTCATTCTCCATGCGCTGCTGTTATCCACTACTGTAACTCCCTTTGAAGCTGCAATGGGAGCATATTTTAAGCTTATATCCCCGCCTGCGGAGAATAGAGCGAT
>JAQSYB010000190.1 GCA_029256365.1 Clostridia bacterium | reverse complement strand
GTATAACATGTCATTCTGAGCGTAGTGAAGAATCTTAAGATCCTTCAGTCGCCGCTCCTTCAGGATGACAGCATGAATATTGCTTACATCAACACAATTCTTTAACAAAGCCAATAAAAAAAGAAAAGCAAGTGAAATCACTTGCTCTTATGCTTTAAACAACTCATCTGGCCCCGGAGGATCCAATTCTTTTTTTATGTTATTTTCTATCAATATTCGGTCTTTTTCAATAATCTTACCAATTACCGCGGCTGGTATATTTGCTGCTCTAAAGTGTTCAACCAACTCAGCTCCATTGCTGCAGGTTATGATCATACTGCCGCTTGATATCAGTCTATAGGGGTTTAGCTGATATATCTCGCAAATCCGCTTTGTTTCCTCCAATACAGGAATGCTGTCCAAATATATCTCTACTCCAGTATTTGAGCTTTCTGCGACCTCCCATGCTGCACCTAATATTCCACCTTCAGTCACGTCATGCATACTGTTTACCCCAAACTCTCCTGCCAACACGCCTTCTTTTACTACAGAAATCTGAGAGGATAGATTCATCGCCTTCTCCAGCTGCTCATTTGTCAGCATATTCTTTAATTCCTGCTCTCTATCCTTCGCTAAAATTGCCGTACCTTCCAGGCCGGCATACTTTGTCATGATAACTGCATCTCCAAGCTTCGCTCCTGCAGTCTTTACCAGCTTGTGCTTTAATATCTTGCCGATGGCAGTTGTAGAAACGATAATCTTATTTACAGCAGAGGTTATTTCTGTGTGCCCCCCAGCTATTTCAACGTTCAAAAGTGCTGCAGCTTCACCAGCATCCTTCATAATCGTTCTGATGTCTTCCTCTGTGGTGGAGGTGGGTGCCATAATGGTCATCAAAAGAGCCAAAGGCTTTACTCCACTAGAAGCAACATCATTGCAGGATATATGAACTGCCAAAGCTCCTATTCCCTTCTCAGCTCCAGTAATTGGGTCAGTAGAAAGTACACAGGCATAATCTCCGAACTCTATTGCAGTACAATCCTCGCCTATCTCAGGCCTTAAGATTACATCTTCATGCTTCACTGTTATATTGTCGAATACCAATTCTCTTAATAATTCAGAGGGTATTTTTCCTTCTTTCATCTTTTCACCCTGTTCCTAAATAATGTATTCCATCAACAATTATAGCATAGGTCAAAGACTTTTTCAGCAAATTGTGGCATTCCTATCCTTTCACAATAATAAAGCTGCGCCTTACGACATATACATATTATAGCCTTTCAATTTCTGAGACTAAAATGAAAACGGTGGTGTTAATGTGGACAATAGTATTTTGGATATAAAAAGTCGAATAAACAGCATGATCTACTTAAATATGATGTCTTATTCCGTTCTTTCTGGCTGTGGAAATTGCAGTATGCCCGATGCGAAAGAGGTTGAAGAGCTAGAGCCTATACTACATTCCATTCCCACGACCCAGAGACCTTATCAAATCTTTTTTACAAACAGTCTTTATAAAAAATGTCTGCCGCAATATGAAATAGATATAGAAAATCCACTGAATTTTAGCAGCTTCAGATGGACTGACAGAAAAAGAAAAGAGATCATTGATATTGATATTATGGCAAATTCTATTATTGCCTGCTGCAATTTAATTGAAAGACTTTTGACCTTTGACCTAGAACTGGAAAACCCCAATTTTATACTCTACATATTGTATAAAACAGCATCAAACCAGGCAAGGTTTATCAATCAGCATCTTAAGGTTGGTAATATATTCTATAATGGTGAGGATGTTTCAGATCAGGATAGCAATGAGCTGAATATTCAAATTGCAGACCGCCGTCCTGACATTGTTTCTCAATTTGCAGTTTTTCACGCATTTTCTGCACTGCTTCAGCTAAGTAGCTACAATTTGTATTATTATGATTTAAATGAGGAAGAGTTGTTCGGTGTTATCAATATTCTGCCTGGTCTGCTGACCGGTTTTACAGAAGATGTTGAGCAGCGCACATCAAAAGAGCTTTCACTAATTGGTCTTCACCTAACGGAAATATACAGGCCCTCCCACTGCCATACGGACATGGTAGGAAAAACCCTTCATAAGATTGGGAAGGAATTATGCCGACGCACCTCAGCCCAAGGACTGCTGCAACGAAAAAAAGATGGCGAAGAGCTTGCTTCAATCGCGACTACTACAAATTCTCTCAACTTGCTGGCTCAACTCGCTTATATGTTTGCAAGCAAAAGCAGCTATGAAGCTAGTCATCGACTCTATGAACATTTCTCACGCAGTTGGGATAATGAGGGGTTAATATTTAAAACAAAGGACTCCAACAAACAGAAATACAGCATCAAGGATGTGGCTGCAGTAATAGCTGCTTTGTTCTCATTCTTAAGGATCGCTCATGATAGGAATCTGAAGGAAATCCTCCAGAGACAAATTTCGGGCTTTGCTGAAACAACTCTTGTAGACTCTGGTATTTTTAACGGTCAGTACTATCCAATATTGCAGCACAGCAAATTAGAGCACCCAGAATCCCTGATAAGCAGTGCTCTTTGGGCACCTGTTTTCAACAAGGGCTTTGAATACAAGATAAGTAAAAAGAAACACTATTGCGATCCCGATGTTTTTAGAGCAGATTATGTATTGCCTGCTTGTGTCATTTTATTAAGTAGCATTAACATTTAGCGTAATCCAAATGATTGCTGTGGAAGAAATCCTTCCATTTATTTACCTCCATACATCTATGATCTGATATGATATACAATAATTCTATATCCCTTGGAAGGATATCATGCAGTATTAGTACCTCTGCATCATATCCTATTTTTTTATCATTTCTCTTCTCTAGATTGTCCTGAAAACTCAGAGAACAATTCCAGTAGTCTTCTCCAATTTTACTTCCATTTCTACTTATAAATTCTTTTGCTGATTGAAAGCCTGGTACTTGACCGAGCATCAATGGCTCGTACAAAAAATTAGCTATATTTTCATTGCATATCCAGCATAGTTCTTCTTTGATCTGAATGCTTAATAATGCACTATGTGAATGCCACTTATGCTCAGACTTAAAATTCATGCTGGCGAAGATGGCTTTTGATCGAATGACCCAATCTGGAATATGCAAAGGTCTTTTCTCATCTAAAAATCTATGAAATTCATGATATTTGCTTTTGTAGGTATTCTTGTCATTAAACTTTATCCCATACTTCAGTGTATCATCTAGGTCAGTAATTGTAACAACATGATAAACAGTCTTTGTTTCTGTGTAATCTTTAAATAAAATATCAATCACCTCTGAAATTTCATTACATTAGTTTTATGATTTTTGAACAAAATATATACGGAGGTGTATTTTTCTGATATTGATAAGCTGTACCGATAATTGTTTGTATCAAGAAAATGGAATGTGCACTTTAAACAATGTATCATCCCTCTCAAATACCACAAATAAAGGCTGTGAATTTTATAGAGAGCAGCCAACCAAAACAAAAGAGGATAATGATTTGTAAATCATTATCCTCTTCGACATTTCAGAAATTTCCCGGGCAATATTCGACTTATGCTGTCATATATGTTGCAAAAAGCAGATTTGTGAATTCAATGTCAATTAATGCAAATATTATAAACTCTGTTATAAGACCCATTTCAGGATTGTGCTTTTTCATTAACTTTTGAATAAGCAGGGAAACCAATGCCATTCCAATTGCAAAGATGTATTTCGCTCCCGTAAATAAAAGCAGAGGTGGCATCTGAGAAATTGACAAAGGCGTATAATAAGTGTTAAATGTTAAAACCTTAATAATCAGATATAAAACCAGTCCGATAGAAAAACTCAATCGCTTTTTGTCCTTCAGTCTCTTTATTTCAAAAAACTCGATGATCAGAAACCAAATGATTACAGGAAGATAAATTATGAACTTAATTAGAGAGACCATCAAGCTGCTTACGTAGCCAGGAACGGTTTTCGCCAAAGCAACTTTATAATCCTCTTGGGTTGGCTGCAATGAATTTATATAGTAAGATCTTCCTGACTCAGTAAAGAAAGCTTCATAATTAAAGCCACCTGCTGCATTTAAATGAACAAAAGCGGTATCGCCTTTATACTCTACAGCATCTGTATCAACAACCAAAGATTCAGTTCCTGTTATGCGTGTAATACTGGCTATTTTATTCCCATCCATCGTTACATAATAGCCTGCAAAGCCCTCTTGATTATCCACATCAACCGTATCCTTAACTACTGTCAGTTTTACTGCTTCTTCCTGTGACTTTATTGCTGTTATATCACTTACATAGGAATTTAGATTGCC
>JAQSYB010000189.1 GCA_029256365.1 Clostridia bacterium | reverse complement strand
TCTACCTTTGTATCCTGCAGAGAATGCGGTCTGGTTATGAAGTGCCCTAGATGCAGCATTTCCTTGACCTATCATATCAATGATGATAGCTTAAGCTGCCATTATTGCGGTGCCATGAGATCCAATCCAAAGCTTTGTCCCAAATGTGGAAGTAAGAATATTAAGTATTTTGGAGTTGGCACACAAAAGCTGGAAAAGGAATTCCAAAAGAAATTCAGCATTAAGAACACCCTGCGTATGGATGCAGATACCACTCGGTTTAAAAACGCACATCAATCCATACTAGAACTATTTAGAAGTGGAAAATCCAAGGTGCTCCTCGGTACACAAATGATATCTAAGGGTCTGGATTTTCCAAATGTAACCTTGGTTGGTGTCATCACAGCAGATACCAGCATCAATCTGCCAGATTTTCGGTCTGCTGAAAAAACCTTTCAAATGATTGCACAGGTAGCTGGTAGATCAGGCAGAGGCAGCAAGGTGGGAAAGGTAATTGTACAGACCTATACCCCGGAGCATTATAGTATAAAATTTGCACAGGTTCATGACTATGTCGGTTTTTACAGGGAAGAAATTAAATTAAGGCGAGAACTGGCTTACCCACCATTTTCATGTTTGGCAAATATCATTATAAGTGGTTTTGATGAGAATAGAGTGATAAAGGAAGCCCATGCAATCGGGGCATATCTTGATACAGAAATGAAGATGTATCAGGATATTGAAAAGCTTGGACCTTCCACAGCACCTCTTTCAAAAATTAAAAGCAAGCATCGCTGGCAAATCATACTCAAAGGCAGCAGCGAGCTAGAACTGCGTGAGCTGCTAAAGAACCTAACCTTATCTAAATTTACAGATATTGTAGGTATTAGCCTTAGTGTGGATATCAACCCCAATAATATGCTTTAATGAAAATCCAGTAACATATAACATCAAATAATGATGTATAATATAAAAAGCTTCTATTGAGTAATGCTTGAATGAAGCAATAAAATATGAATAAACAATAAGTAAGGAGTGACTGATATGGCAATTAGAATGATTAGAAAAGATGATGATGATATTTTAAGAAAGATTTCTAAGAAGGTTGAAGTGATAGATGAACGAATATTAACCCTGTTGGAGGATATGAAGGAAACCATGTATGATGCTGATGGTGTGGGACTTGCTGCACCACAGGTTGGCGTACTGCGCAGAGTAGCAGTTGTAGACATTGGTGAAGGACTGATTGAGCTAATTAATCCAGTGATTGTTTTTGAAGGTGGAGAAGCGATAGATGAAGAAGGCTGTCTCAGTCTTCCTGGTATAAATGGGGCAGTCTGTCGTCCGAAAAAGGTGATTGTAAGAGCACAGGATAGATATGGCAAAACCTTTGAGATAACGGCCACTGATTTGCTTGCTAGAGCATTTTGTCATGAGATAGATCACTTAAATGGAATTTTATTTACTGATAAAATCATACCTGATTACAAGCAGGACAAAGAATAAATAGTCAATGAAAGGGTGAACAAAGGATGAAAATAGTATTTATGGGCACACCTGATTTTGCAGTTCCCTGCTTGCAAGCTTTGATAGATAATAATCATGAAATAGTAGGGGTAGTTACTCAACCGGATAGAGCAAAGGGCAGAGGCAACAAGCTGGCACCCCCTCCAGTAAAGGTATTGGCAGAGCAATATCAAATACCTGTTTTTCAGCCTGAAAAGGTGAAAACACAAGAGTTTGTTGAGAAACTGAAGGAGTTGGCTCCAGAGATCATTGTAGTTGTTGCTTTTGGACAAATATTATCACAAGCTATATTGGACATACCGCCTAAGGGCTGCATCAATGTTCATGGTTCTCTGCTTCCTAAATATAGAGGTGCAGGACCTATACAATGGAGTATTATCAATGGTGACAAAACGACTGGTGTTACCACAATGTATATGGACAAGGGATTAGATACTGGGGATATGATACAAAAGAGAGAATTTGAGATATTGGAAAAGGAAACCGCCCAAGAGCTGCACGACAAGATGTCAATCATAGGTGCGGAGGTTCTGATTGAAACCTTGCAGCTGATAGAGACAGGCAAGGCGACAAGAACACCGCAAGATCATGAGCAAAATACCTATGCACCGATGTTAGATAAAAATACAGGTAAAATTGATTGGTCAAAGTCTGCAGTAGAGGTTTACAACCTGATTAGGGGAACATACCCTTGGCCTGGGGCATACAGCTCTTATATGGGTAAAAAATTTAAGATTTTCGGCAGCGAGATATATGATGCAAATAAGGTCAATACTGAATTTGGAATAGTCCAAGAGGTAGGAAATGACTATATCTTGATCAGCTGTGGCAAGGGCTACATAAAGATTATGGAATTACAATTTGAAAATGAAAAAAGAATGGGTGTAGAAGCCTATTTAAGAGGACACAATATAGATATCAACACAAGACTTGTGTAGGAGGGCTTTGATAGATGTATGGATATGGATGGGGCTTTGACCCTACATTTATAATACTGATACCAGCAATGATATTTGCAGCATATGCACAGAGCAAAATCAATTCAACCTTTAATACTTATTTAAAGGTAAGAAACAGCAATGGATATACTGGTTATCAAGTAGCACGAACAATATTGGATAATCATGGACTGCAAAACATACCCATTGAATTAATAAATGGCAATTTGACAGATCATTATGATCCTAGAAATAGAATCTTAAGACTATCCAATGCCGTTTACAATGGTGACTCCCTTGCATCTGTTGGGGTCGCAGCCCATGAATGCGGCCATGCAGTACAGCATCAAGAAGGCTATGCACCTTTGGCTATACGAAATACAATAGCTCCAGTGGCAACCATTGGATCGCAGCTTTCTTGGGTTTTGGTTATAGCAGGATTGTTCTTTGGCTGGATGCAGCTTTTGGATTTGGGTATTTTGTTTTTCACAGCAGCAGTTGTATTTCAGTTGATTACATTGCCGGTAGAATATAACGCGAGCAGCAGGGCTATCGCAATGCTTACAGAGTATAATTTGGTTCCGATAGGCGAGGTTGGACCTGCGAAAAAGGTGTTAAGTGCAGCAGCTTTGACATATTTGGCAGCAACCATAGTTGCCGTGATGCAGCTTTTAAGACTATTGCTTTTGCGCGGAAGAAGACGATAGGTAAATGAATATGGCTAGAAGGAATGCATAGTGATATCTTGCATTCCTTTGATATTATATAAAATACAATAGAAATATTACGGAGTGTACACAATGAATAAAATAAGCAGTGCGAGAGAAGCAGCCATTGTCATATTGAATAAGGTATTGAGAGAAAAGGCATATTCAAATATTGTGATGAAGCAGGTTTTGGAGCAAAGTAATTTAAGCAGGGTAGACAAGGCCTTGGTAACAGAAATTGTAAATGGGACTCTAAAAAATTTGATTAAAATAGACTATATTTTGGATCAGTTTGTAAAGATGAAAAAGAAACCGGATAAGCATATAGAAGATATATTGAGAACTGGTATTTATCAAATCATGTATTTGGATCGAATACCTGATTCAGCTGTTTGCAATGAAGGCTCTAATTTAGCAAGGAAATACTCCAATGAAGGGGCTGTAAAATTTGTAAATGGTGTTCTTCGAAATGTAAGCCGCAACAAGGAAAATATTCAATTTCCGGATAAAACCAAGGACCCAGTAAAGTACTTATCCGTTGTATATTCTCATCCAGAGTGGATTGTAGAAAAATTCATGGATGATTTTGGTACTGAATTTACCGAGCAGCTTCTCAATGCAAATAATCAAGTACCTCCTTTTACAATTAGAGTAAACAAGCTAAAGACAGATAAAGAGAGCCTTATTAAGATATTAGAACAAGAAGGTATAGAATACTCCGAGGGCATATACAATAATGAGGCACTGTATATAAAAGGCACCTCATCAATTGAAAACAAACCATCCTTTCAACAGGGGCTCTATCAAATTCAAGATGAAAGCTCCATGCTGATAGGTCATGTACTAAATCCGCAATCAGGGGACCTCATAATAGACGTTTGCAGTGCACCTGGCGGCAAAACAACTCACGCGGCTGAGTTAATGAACAACAAAGGCAGAATTATTGCTAGAGATGTATTTGCACACAAATTGGAGCTAATACAGCAAAATTGCAAGAGGCTGGGTATCACCATAGTGGAAACAGAAATATTCAATGCCAAGGAATTGGATAACAAGCTAAAGGACAAGGCGGACAAAGTACTTCTAGATGCGCCTTGCAGCGGTTTGGGGGTACTGCGTCGTAAACCAGACCTGAAGTGGAAAAA
>JAQSYB010000188.1 GCA_029256365.1 Clostridia bacterium | reverse complement strand
CCTATTTTCTCGTAATAATCTTAAAAATATCTACAAAGATATCATACATTAAAATGATTATTCCTGTAATTAACAACAGTATTCCCATAAAAAAGAACATCCTTACACCAGAGGGGGTTTGATCCAGTAGGAACATTTGCGCCAGTCCTCCCGATACTGCCACCCCGGATATCATTATAACGAATCCTGCAAACATTATCAAAAGGTCTCTATATATTCTAGCATAAATTTTCCTTTTCATTTTGTTAATTGGCTCTATAGGACGATCATCCTGCTTTAGCATCCTTTGCATGTATTGAATCGCCTCTAGCTGTTGACTACAGCTTTCACAGCTGGCTAAATGCTGCAGCATATCTTTTTCTTCTTCTTCATCGAGTTCCTTTTCTAAATATACCGATATTAATTTCTCATATTTTTCACAGCTCATTTCTTACAGCTCCTTAAATATTTTCTGAAATTCCAGCCTGGCTCGGTGAATGAGGGACTTCACTGCAGTTTCAGTTAGATTTAGTATCAATGCAACTTCCTTGTACGATAGGTTGTTATAGTCTCTCAAAATCAAAACTGACTTATATCTGTTATTTAGCTTCACCATTGTCCTATTAATCTTATTTTTCAAATCAACATTCATATAATTTGCTTCCGGGTTATCCGAAACATTGTTATTTAAAAGTTCACTTTCGTAGCTTATATTGTCTATCAGCTCATAGCTTATTTTATGCTTCCTTGTATAATCAATAAAGGTATTGTGTGCAATCTTATAAATCCAGGGGGACAGCTTGATATCATCCTCAACCTTATCTAAATTCTTATAGACCTTAACAAAGGTATCCTGCGTAATATCCTCTGCAGCCTCAGAGTTATATGCCATCTTGTAGATGAAGTAATAGATAGGCTTATAATACTTTTCAAATATCTCGTCAAAGCTTTCTCTATCCTTACTTTTAAATCTCTTAATAATTTGACGGTCTTGGTCCAAAGCTACCTCACCTCAATTAGCTGATTCACAATATACTACCTAAATTTCATATTTATTGGCAAAACAAAAAAGCAACTTTACTCTAATATATCACAATAACCATAGGATATATCAAGTAAAATTGCTTTTGCAATGTACATTAATTTGTTACAGCTACGTCAACTTCTATCTTACCACCATTTTCAATATCTATCGGAACACATATGGTTTGAACTCCCTTTGTAGATATGTTCATATCTGTACCTACCAATATTGTGGGCGGAGTAATATCAATTTTGATTCCCTCATTGTAAAATTCTGTTGAAACATTACCCATGATCATATTGCCAAGCTCTGCTATGGCACTTTTTGACATTTCATCTAGGGCTGGAACTTCCATACCAAACATCATAGCTGATGCTATGCTGCAGGCAGTTCTCTCATCCATAGTAAAAAATACTTGTCCTCTAAAGTCCCCTGCAATACCTATAATAATCACCACTTTATCTGCAACAAAGGGTGAGTTCTTAACAAATATCTGACCTCGTTTGGCTCCAACATTACAAATTTGCTGTACAAGATTTATGGATACATTTATGAATGGGTTTATGTATTTTACGTCCATCAAGCTACCTCCTCTTACTACAAATAATACATATTTAGTGTATATTCTACAAAATGCCTCAATACCCTTCATTTATACAAATTCTGCATATGATATATTATTATCATATATTATGTAAAAATACACAAGAAAAAAAAACAAATAAGGCAGTGATACTTTTGTATCACTGCCTTATTTGTTTTAGAAATTACGCTGCCAGTGGTAAATGATCTATATATACGCTTGTTTTTCCGTTAACATCCATCATTCTGCCATCATCAACGGGAGATATGGTGCCTTGCTGCCTGATTTCTTTGACAAGTACATCTCTTACAGGAATACTTGTATCGGTAGCATTCTTGCCTTCCTTAAACATTACATAGCCATCTCCACCTGTAGCTTGGAAGTCATTGGTTACAACCTTGTACATTGCGTTGTCATCCAACAAGCTGCCATCAGGCAATTTCACTTCAAGGATTCTTTCACCCTTTGCTTTGGAGGAGTCATACTTCACCATAACTCCTGAGAATTGGCCTGGTGCAAAGGTTTCTGGCATGATACCATGCTCAAGTGCCGCTCTCACTTGCTTGCCGGTCAACTCGAATGTAAACAATGTATTGTCAAATGGCATGATTTCATACATGAGGCCCATTGTGATATCGCCAGCAGGGATATCTCTCCTTAAGCCACCGCCGTTTTGTATGGCGATATCAGCCTTGGCTGCCTTTCTCATCACATCTGTAGCCCATTGTCCCAATAAGGTTACTTGTACTTCCTTTGTATTATGCGGCAAGGTAACCCCTGCTTTTCCTACTGCTTCATTCTTTATGGGAGCAATTGTTGATAATGCAAAGTCAAACCAATTCTTAACTCTTACATCCTCTGTAGCTGTCACTACTGTATTGTCTACATATGCATTTTTTTCAACAACCTGGTTTGTTTTGGAATCAATGATTAGGTCAATGTGACCAACAGATCTACCGTTATAGTATGCTTGAACAATTGGAATATTGTTCACTGTACCTGCAATTGTTGAATGGGAGTGTCCAGTAATGATTGCATCAACACCAGTTACAGCTTTTGCAAATACTGCTGCTTCACCAGTGATTTCCTTGGTCTTGCTATCCTGTGAACCACCTAAGTGCGAAAGCACAACAACAATATCTGCGCCTGCCTTTTTCAGCTTAGGTACCAAAGCATTTACTGCTTGAGCGGAATCTATAAAGTCATAGGCCGCGATATTTTCAGCCTTTGTCTTTGTTAGTGTCTCAGGAGTTGCCAAGCCAATGATGCCTATGTTCATATCATTTCTATTTATGATGATATACTTTTCTGCAAAATCTGGAGTGTTGTTTGTTCCTTTTTCCACTATGTTTGCAGCTAAGAATGGAAACTCTGCTTTATTGCTTAATTCTCTTAATTTATCAAGTCCCCAATCAAACTCATGGTTTCCAACAGCCATCGCTTCAAATCCCATATCATTCATAGCAGCAAGTACAGGCATGCCATAAAGTAGATTGGAATCCGCGCTGCCCTGGAACATATCCCCTGCACTTAACAGTATTGTACCATTTGGATTCGCCTTGTTTTCTGCAGCCAAATAGGTCGCAATTTTTGCTATTCCAGGATTTTTTGCATCACCAGCCAAGGAACCATGGAAATCATTCATGGAAAGCAAGCTAATGGCTTTTTTGCCTTCTACCATGCCCCACTTGTATAGGTCATACTTTGTAACGGCTTTGACATTTGGCGTTCTTCCATCAAAGGATGTAGGAATCTTGATTTCTCCTGCCTTTAGCTTCGCATCTGCTATGGCTTTTAACTCTGGGTCAAAGCGATAACCAATCAGTTTCCAGTTGTTGTCTACAGAAGGAGTAATTTTACCTTTCTTAACGTCTTGAACATAAGCGATGATAAGATCTCTTACTCTTCCTGCATCCCCAAGCTCCTCTGTGGAATCATAGTATTTGTCAGTTGCTGCGATCCATTTATTCGTAAGCAATGTACCAAATCTATAGTTGTTTACAGCCATCTTATAAACCTTCGCATCATCAATGGGTTGACCATTTATTGTTGGATCAACAATTCTGCTTCCTGCTGGCTTTGATATGTCAATCTGGTAGTGAATTCCCGAGAACATATCATAGTTGTAGCCCCTGACGTTAGGGTTGAAGCTGATTGTCAAATCACCATCTTTAAATTGGTTGTAATAGCTGGCTGACCACTCCATGTATGCCTTTAGATTTTTACCTGTAATATTCACTGCCATTAATGTGTTGTCGTACATATATATGTTGGCAACATCCTTCTTCTTGAAATCACCTTTCTTTAGATTGGATTCATTCTTGAAAAATGCAGCTGTGGATATTTCTGAACCCGCATAATAAGTCTGAACATCATTTATCAAATCGATTACTGCATTGTCCTCTATTTGTGCTGTAGGCATTGTTGTAAGCTTATCAGCACCGGTTATGTAATCAACGCCATTGATAAAATCAGCAGTGATTTCACCAACAACCTTATCTGCTTCTGACAAAGACTTGTCATCTACATTTTTAAACTTAGCCTTCAGCTCTTCATCAGCTGCTAGGGATTTTGTAGAAAGATTCTTCGTCGCAACATCTACTACCTTCCATGCTGCTCCATCCTTTTCAAGCTTAACATCAATCTTAGCCAAAGCAGCACCATATCTGCCCGGTTCTATAAGCTTAACGCCCTTGCTGGATGTCACATTGTCAAATAGAGAATGTGCATGACCGCAAATGATTGCA
>JAQSYB010000187.1 GCA_029256365.1 Clostridia bacterium | reverse complement strand
TTAATCACTTTCGTGATATTAACAAATCGTTTGAACCTACTCAAAAGAATTAATTTTCTTGGTTTCGTTATACTGTTTAGTTTTCAAGGACCATTTGTAGTGACTTCAGAACTTGTCTTGCTGTCACCGTTTTTTTTACGACTGCGTTTCCGTCGCCGCTTAAATAATATAACACAATAAAAAAATTATCACAATACTATTCGTCCATTATTTTTGACCAAATTTATAAATTATATGCATTAATCTTTCGTATCCTTCATCATACACTATAATCATTTTTTAATTTTCTCTTTTAATTTCCATCAAATGGATCATGTGTCGGTACAAAGTTTAGATAGTCATTGCTGTCCTGTGGGACGTTAATATAGCTTTCTGGAACATCGCCTACAAGGATTGTATTTACTCTGAATTTATACACTTAGGAAACAATGCTTTTATAGTTATCCTGTTTTCTTCTATTATAATCTCCTTTATCAAGTTATTCAGTATTTTGTTTTTTTTCATTACAGTCATTTGGTCGATATGGTTTTCAAGTAATTTCATTAATTCTGATACAGCTAAACCTTCTATGCGTTTGCTGCAATCAGCTTTGCCCTTTTCTTCGTTTATAAAACATTGTGAGTGGTATAGCTTTTCTATTTTTGCTTTGTTTAATAAGGTAGGAAATACTTTATTCCATATTAAATCTTCCAATTCCTCTGCATTGAACAATATACTTTTGCATCTTTCTGCTGCAGCTACATTATAATTGTATTTGTTTGTGCAGCAGTAGTATCTGTTTTTTACAATTTTACTTTTTGATACAGTTTTACCAGACAATGTTCCGCCGCACCTTCCGCATTTCAGCAGTCCTGATAGCAGAAACACCGTTTCTTTTCCACCTTTATAGATTCTTTTGCTTTTATCTATTATAAGTTTCGCTTTTTCCCATGTACTCTTATCAATTATTTTTGGTATTTCAATTCCAATCCATTGGTCTCTCGGCTTTTCGATTACCCTAACCTTTTCTTCTTTTTTTTTGAATTTATTTAGCTTGTAGTCTCTTGCGTCATATCTTCTAATATATAATGTGCCAGTATAAGAATAATTTTTCAATACCCTGCATGTACTTACTCGACTCCACTGCTTCCCTCTCATGCTAAGTATTTTCATCTCATTTAACCTATCTGCAATTTTTGCCGGACCTATATTTTCTTTAAGCAACCATTCATACATCATTTCCACAACCTTGGCCTGCTCTTCATTGACTTTCAAGCGATCTGTTTCCTTATCAAATATATAGCCGTATATATTTGGATTATGCGTCAGAAGCTTTTGACAGGCTTTTGCTCTCTTACCAAGCTCAGTTCTAATTTTCAGCCTGGCTCTTTCATATTCATCTACTGCTGCCATGATTGTAATCTGAAATCTTCCCTCTGCAGTGTCCTCAAAGCTGCTTCGAACAAATATAAGCTTTGTTTTATACTTTTTGATATTATCAATTAATATCAATTGATGTGACACATTCCTTGAAAGTCTGCTGGGGTCATAGCAGATAAAATAGTCAATTGGATTTTTCTTTATACTTTCCAATGCATCCAGCAGCATTGGTCTTTCTAAAATCGAGCCAGAAACGCCTTCATCACAAAATTCTTTTACTTCATCGCAGTTTAACTCTTTGGCTTTCTCCATGCATTCTTGCCTTTGCGCTTGCAAAGAAAAACCTTTTTCCACTTGCTCGTCAGTTGATACTCTCAAATATATTATGGCCTTTTTCATTTTGCAAAACCTCACTTAAGCATTCATTCAATATTTCAAAAAGTATCTTTTCATATATTTGCTCTTGTAAGTCCTCACTCTCAACGGTTTCTATTACAACCTCAAAATCCATACAAAACGCTCCTACAATTTACTTATGTATTTATATGTCAAGGCAGTTTGTACAAATTCTAGTTTGCATGTTTTCATATCTATATAGAATAGATTTTCTGTTTTATCAAAATGAATAGAATCGAGAAGAACTGATAATACACAATTATTAGTTCTTATTTTGCAGCTCACCTTATAAATGAAATGTGCACCAATATGCTAACTTATAATATCATAATAGCCGACAGGTCTATTGACTACTTCATCCTTAGATCTTTCAAACCAGCTAAAATATTTTTCAGTGAATTGCTTGCCTGACTCAACCAATTCAAGCTTCTTTTCCTCCGATAAACCAAAGTCTGTTGTTTTTATACTTAAAGAATCTATATAAACCGTTCTTTGCCAGTCATCGCTATGTAAATGCCGATTTTGCTGACTATCCAGCAGTGTAGTAATTAGACGTTTGATATAGTCGAAAATTCCTTTAATTTCTATATGTTCAGGTTCTTCTACCCCTTCAAATATTCTAATTTCCTTCCATGAATCAAGTCTAAATCCTAAAGTTTCTACATTATAAACATAAGAATCCATTTCCTCAATACTTTTAGAGATATTCACCTCATCATAATAATCCGTTGAGCGAAAATAATGATCGATATAACTGCTTCGATCAAATAGCTTTATAGGATAATTTTCCAAGGCTCCACCATCTACACATACATCATGATCCTTATTTCGTACTGCTGTGAAAAACAAAGGAATAGACATAGAGATTCTCACAGCTTCCACTAGTGTCATTTCAGGTGTATGCCTGTTAGAAAAAATTGCTGCAAAGCCTGTAGATAAATTTGTACCAATCAAATAAAGCTGCCTGCTAAGCTTTTGCTTATCAAGCTCTTGAAAGGTTGTGAGCTTGCTGCCGGTCTTTTTTTCTACTAAATCACTAATCCAATTTTGAAAATAATCACCTTTGTACCAGCCGAACTCTTTTAAAAGCCTATCAGTATTACGAATCACTCCCCAAGATGAGTCCATAAACCTTTCTAAATCCATTGACCACATGATTTCCTTTATTTCTGCCACAGAGTATTCCAGTGCAAGCAGCAGTGCAATGATTGCACCAGCCGAAGCCCCTCCTACACGTTTGATGTTTTTCAACACACCCTTTTGCTCAAGGACGGATAATGCTCCAATATAAGCGATCCCCTTTACTCCCCCACCCTCAAAGATTAGATTTTTGAAATGATAATTCATAACACCACCTCAGTAAATATTTATTCACTTCCCCTTGTATTAAGAATATAAAACATAGAATCTCTGCACTACATTTGTTTCAGTATGGATACAATGCTTACAATGATTGTTTCAGAAATTGGCACGTGAGTAGCAACTTCTACGTTATTGCTAATAAATGGAGCAATAATGCGGATGTTTGTTTCTACAAAGAGGTAGATGTTGTGCCTAGTCATATTGATGCCAGTGGTTTCTGTTTCAGGCTTATAATCGACCTTTACAGAACCAATAGGAAGGATTTTAACATTAATTGAAGGACCAGTATTGGCAAACAGCTGACTTCCAAATACGTTTGCTAGTGGTACCATTAAAGTTGTCGTTTCAATATTGGCAAGGGCATCTTGAATTGCTAAGGTCGTTTCCCCTGCAAGTCTATTCATTAGTATAGGATCTATCTTAAGCATGGTTACCTTTCCATCTTTATCAATCATTACTGTAACAAGGTCCTTATACTCATTCTGTGTAATCTTTCTATAGGCAGCTTCGTTAATTGCCTGTGTTGCTATAATTCGTGCTTTGTTTTCTGACATAGCCAATATCGTAGGCTTTAAGTTGCTTTCAACTATGTAGTAAAGTGATATTATAATACATACCAAAAATGTCAATAATAACATAAAGGATTTATTCGGCTTGTTTCGTCTTCTATAGAAATATTTTTGTTTCATACACATACACCCCCTTCATATTAATATATGTTGAGAAGGGGAATATGTTACCAATTTCTGGCTGAAGACATTGCCATAATTGCTATAAGGCATTTATTATGTTATAATTGGTGTTATTATGGCAGGTCTAATTAGGAGGTATACCATGGAAAACGAAAAGACAGCCTCATCAAATTCAAGGAAAAAGAAAAAGGATAATTCAAATAAAACAGCAACAATACTGAAAAGAATTATTCTAATATTGCTTGTTATTATTCTAATCGGTGGCTTTACTGTTTTGGGTACAGCCTTTGCTTGGATCAGAAGCGCAAAGCCCTTGAATATAGATGAACTGTTTACTTTGAATCAAACCACGTACATAGTAGATGCAAAAGATAATATTATAGATAAACTGCATGCAAACGAGAATAGAACGATTGTAACACTAGATAAAATACCAAAGCAGCTTCAAGATGCGTTTATTGCTATTGAAGACAAAAGATTCTACAACCATTTCGGAATAGACATTTATAGAATTTTTGGTGCTGCTAGAGTCAACCTGCAAAC
>JAQSYB010000186.1 GCA_029256365.1 Clostridia bacterium | reverse complement strand
CATAATCGTGCATATAGAGACTACAATATCGTTATAGTTCAATTGTTTCAATATCAAGGCAGTAACCATAGGCAGCACCAAAAGCTTCATAAAAGAAGTCCAATATACCTTCCAGTCGCTAAATAAAGTTTTCATATTTACCTTTGCAATCAAAGCGCCAATTAAAAGCATGGATAGTGGAGTTGTCATTCTTCCGGTTAGCTCCAAAGCCGACAGGATTGGAGCAGGTATGGCGATTTGAAAAAGGAAAAGAAAAATGGCGATCAAGGAGGAAATGGTACCGATGTTGGTTAGGCTTTTAAAGTTTATTTTCCCCTTGTTGTTATATAATAATATGCCATAAGTCCACATCATTGCTGAGAATACAAGGTTTGCAATAGAGGTATAAAACACGCCTATTTCGCCAAACAAAGCACGTGCAACGGGATACCCCATAAAGCCAACGTTGGCGAAAACGATGAGGGATATATATACACTTGTGGTGTCTTTGTCGAATTTGAACAGCTTGGAATTCAGAATACCAAGGCCAATAATAGCCATATAAGAAACAGCAGTAATGATAAATATACTCAGCATATTGGGCAATATCTCACTGCTAAAAGCAATGGAAGATGAAGATAGCACCATTGCCGGCATACCAATTCTAATTAGTATGGTAGATATCGATTTTTCTATATTTTCATCTATTATTTTCTTTCTCTTAGCAATTACGCCGATAAACATGATGATAAAAAGGATAAATATTTGATTTGCTGCTTCCATGGATATTCACCTCATAGAGTAAGAATTTTTAAATAAATGCGACATATATTTTAATATATGTTTAGCAGTAGTATATCATATGTACAATTCCTCCGTATGAAAAGTTGTACTTTTCAAAATTATCCAAATTTAAGACTGCAGGTGATGATATGAGTGATAAGCACGTTGAAAAGTTCTACGATGAAATATTATGCAAGGATATAAAAACCTTAACTGAAATCCTTGCGTCACTAAGCAATTCCTATCGACTTTTAATAGGAGGTGCAGAGGAGTTCAATCGGATTACATTGGTGCATAGGCATGAGGCAGAAGAGGCCATAGATAGAGCAGATGAATTAGGAGATATCATTGATGATGTGGAATGTGAGCTGAAGAGATTGATTAAGCTATATTTAAGGGAGCTGGTATGTAAAATTGAGATTCAGCAGCTCTACAACAACAAGCATTCCATAGGAAATAGCTCTAACATCATTATAAAGGAGCTTTTTGAGGATGTTGAGGAAGATTAAAAAACAAAGCTATGTAACTGTTAAATATTACATAGCTCTTATATTTTTTGAGAAAGCTTCTATTGCAGTTTTAAAGCTTCTACCACAGCAACCAAAGCTGCATCAATATCTCCTGACCCACCGCCTTGCGCAGCTTTGGGGCTGCCGCCGCCCTTTCCGTTTAAGACAGGCAAAATGCTCTTTAGTAGATGATTCATATCCACAGTGATATCCTCAGAACGTGCGAAAATCATTTGGCAGTTCTGACCTTTGCTTGCCAATAAAGCGATGCTGGAAGGTTTTGAAGCCAATCCTTGGGCGATTAACTTTACATCATTGAATTCTCTGTTGTCAAATACCTTAGTGATTACCTTTGCGTTACCTATGTCTGAAGCCTGTAAAAACAGCTGTTCTACATCATAGCTTATCAGCTCGCTGCGAAGGCTGCTTACTTGCTTCTGCAGACCTTTGTAATCATCCGTAAGCTTATTAAATGCGCTTTCTATATCTGAATCTGGAGAGGACAAATATGCACTTAGTTTGTTTATTACGTAATTCTTGTAGGTATAGTCCTTTAGGGCTCTTTTTCCGCAAAGGAATTCAAACTTGTAGCTGCTCTTTAATTTCTCGAATTTCTTAATTTTTATGATGCTGATTTCGCCAGTACTGTTTACATGAGTACCTCCACAGGGTGAGCAGTCGCAGTCTTTTATATCGATTATTCTTATATTGCTGTCTACCTTTGGCTGCTTGCGAAGGGGCAGTGCTGCAAGGGTGTCTTTGTCAACGATTGATGCAGTGATGGAAGTGTTTTTATAAATAATACCGTTGGCCATTTCTTCGATTTGTTCAGCCATATTGTGATCAAAGCTTTCTATGTCTATTTCTATTGTGGAGCTGTCTTTCCCAATATGGAAGCTGCTTGTTTCACCATTGAACAGCTTGTAGAAGCATGCAGAAAGTATGTGCTGGCCGCTGTGCTGCTGCATATGATCAAATCGAACATCCCAATCAATATGACAGTGTGCGAGACCTTCTTGCAGCTTATTTTGAGTAATATGTAAGGTAACTCCCTGACTTTCTATAATAGAAACAATTTCTTCACCATTGATTGTACCTCTGTCACAAGGCTGCCCTCCGCTTTCTGGATAAAAATAGGTCTTATCCAGACGTATAGCAAATTTATCGTCATAAGGGATTGCTTCTATAATATTTGCTTGAAAATCTGTTATATAGGAATCTGTATAATAGTACTTTTGTGTATTCATAATAACCTCCAAATTATTAAACTATAGATTATTTTACCATTGTTTTTGATATTTTATCAAATGCTGCCGTCTATTGTTTCATTGATCGTTTAAAAACATAAAGAAACTAGTTCATGTTATTTGGTAAAAGCATATGATATATTAATAAAATACAACTTGCAGCAGTGTAAAAGGGAGGCGCGACAAATGGAACTAAACGACTCAATTGTTGTCCCTATCATTATTTCTATCGTAGAGCTTGCAAAGGGGCTGGGGGCTCCCAAGAAGTTTTCTGCTCTAATAGCTGTAGCGGCAGGAATCCTCATTGGGATATTCTATTTACATCCTTTGGATATTAAAATAGGCATATTAGAAGGAATGATACTGGGGTTAAGTGCTTCTGGGCTTTACTCAGGAACGAAGAATACCATAGAACAAATACGGAATAGCAGAAAGAGTAAGTGTTAGCTAGGAATCAAAGAGATTGCTTTCGGAGCCCCGGATGGGGCTTTACATATTTGAAAAAAATTACAGTATCAAAAAAATAAATTTTGAAAAAAATATAATGAAATCTTTTCTTACATTCATTTTTTTGGCAATTAAGTAAGCAAAATTGAAAGGGTGCGGATTCTGCAATTTAATGCCAGTATAGTATCAACCTTCTGAGTGCAAATTAATATTAGGAGGTGTATTTAATGGGACACGCGACGAGACATGAAACGCCAAAAAGGCAGACTGGAACAGGCTTTGTAGGCTTTGCAATCCGGTTTGCAGTTGCAGCTCTTGTATTATGGGTAACATCATATTTGGTAGCAGGCTTTCATATACGTGGAGGAATTCTTACTCTTTTAATTGCAGCTTTGGTCATATCAGCTGCTGACTTTTTGGTAGAGAAGCTTTTCAAAATTGATGCCTCTCCTTTTGGAAATGGAATAAAGGGCTTTTTGGTATCCGTTGTAATCATTTACTTTGCTCAATATTTTGTTCCAGGCATGGAAGTTTCCTTGATGGGAGCATTAATAGGAGCCCTAGTGATAGGTTTGATTGATGCGATACTGCCAACAAGAGTGATGTAGATATAAACAGCGGCGAAAGCCGCTGTTTTAATTTATAGGAAGTATTCCAGTATTGACAAAAATTTTAAAATGATAAATAATAGTGGGATATTATAAGGACCCTGCACATAGGGTGGGAAATGCGAAACTCATGGAGGTATTATTTTGAAGCTAATTGTATTGGGCAATTATGGCCCTTATCCAAAGGCTGGCTGTGCGTGCTCAGGTTTCTTGCTGGCAACCAGCAATGCCAAAATACTAATTGACTGCGGCAGTGGTGTGATAAGCAAGCTGCAGCAGCATATAGAAATAGAAGAGTTGGATGCTGTTATTCTATCGCATCTTCACAGTGACCATGCTGGTGATATGCTGACTTTGGGTTATGCTGTGGATATAAAAATGAAAAAACAAAAAATAGAACATTCACTGAAGGTCTATCTGCCTGAGAAGCCTGCTGAGGAATATGAACGAATAAAAAGCAAGCAGGCCTTTGAAGCGATTAAGATTGATGAAAAATTAATTCTGGTAATGAAGGACTTAAAAATAACCTTTAAAGAAATGAAGCATGGATATCAAAATTATGCAATCTGCATAGAGCAGGGTAATAAGAAATTTGTATATTCAGGGGACACCATGCCAAATGATGCTTTGATTGATTTTGCGAAGAATGCAGATTTATTCTTATGTGAAGCAGGGATGTTGGACCGAGATATGAAGGATATGAGGGCTATGCACCTTACGGCAAAAGAAGCTGGAGAAATCGCTGAAAAAGCGGGGGTGAGAAGGCTGCTGCTGACACATTT
>JAQSYB010000185.1 GCA_029256365.1 Clostridia bacterium | reverse complement strand
GTAAATATCCAAGGTGAAACAGAAGAAATGATTAAGCTTATGGTTGTGAAGGGCAAGGAACAAAATTGGTACGATGTAAAGCTGGACAAGGGTAAATTCGATGAGCAGCTTTGGCTTAACAAGGGTACTGGGAAGTATGACATATATATTATGGTAAATGAGTATGATAGAAAATATAGCTTTGGGCCCAAATTGACAGTGGAAAATACCAAGGAGCTAAATCCATTTCTGATACCAGATAAGGATATAGAAAGCGAGGACAAGCTTATCGTTGAAAAGTCTCAGGAAATAACAAAAGGCTTGAATCGTGATACTGAAAAAATCAAAGCAATATATGACTGGGTATCTGAAAATATAGAATATGACTATGCAAAATACAGAAAGCATTTAAACAATGACTATGACAACCAATACGGTGCATTATTGGCCTTGCAAACCCAAAAAGGTGTTTGTTATGATTATGCTGCCTTGGTAGCGGCTCTAGGAAGGGCAGCAGGCATACAGTCCAAGCTGGTGAAGGGCACTGGCGTTATAAATGGTACAAGTGGCTATCATGCATGGAATGAGGTCTATTTGGCGGATGAAAGCAAATGGATCAAGTTAGATGCTACCTATGCAGCAGTGTTAGGCGAAAATTATTTCAATAACGAAGGTTTTGACGAAAGTCATAGGATAGAGCAAATAAATTAAAATATGCTACTGTCGAACTGTTTTTGTCTTAGACAAGGAGTTTTGACAGAATTCTCTCAAATCATTTGTTAATATAAGTTTATATCCTTCTCAATCTATTTGTTTTGCACATTGGATTCACAATATGCAAAACATTTGCTTTTCTGGCAGAATGGATTGAGTTTTATTCTTTTATAAGGGGAAACAAATGATGAGAAAACTAGTAGGTATTCTATTTAATGTCACTGTAGCTTTTATTATAATGGTTTCTTCAATGTATATTATTTCTACAGCACAAACTCGCAGCAATCCGAGCCATGTGCCCTCGGTACTGGGCTTTACCCCTCTTACGGTTGTTTCAGGCAGTATGAGTCCAGGCATTGAAACGGGGGATATGGTGATCATTCAGAAGGGCAACAAAGACTTAAGACCTGGGGATATCATAACTTATCGACTGGAAGATATGCTGGTAACTCATAGAATAAAGACTGTTTCTGATGCAAATGCAGCGGAGGTATTCATTACGAAAGGTGATGCCAACGGCATACCAGATTTTAAAATGGTAGAGCGCAGCCAAATACTAGGTAAATATGTATTTAAAATACCTATGGGTGGTTATATAAAGGCGGGATTAAGAGGCTTGCCGGGAATATTAATCATTACGGGGTTAATACTGATTGGAATTATGATGCAAGTACTCAATTTAACCGTAGAAAAGTTAGATAATATGAAGCATATTGTAAGTCATCAAGTTTATTTTAGCAAGAGAAGTATGTAAGGTGATATGGGAAAGTCAAGAGCGTAGATGTAGGAGCTTAAAGGATAATTTGACGAAGCTCATTAGAAGCAGTGAGGTCAAGGCTTTATATTGAAATAACTGTCGAAACATTTTTTGTTTTGACAAGAGGATTTGGCAAAAAATTCAAGTTGCCCATGATAACATAAATAAGTAGTAAGATGGCTTATCTGGGAAGCTTTTATGATACATTCTTTAATTGGGCACCTTGAATGTATTTAGCTGGTGGTGCAACCGACCCAATCTATATTTTATAGATTGGTTTTTTATTTGGAAAATTAATATAAAAGGTAGAATTATAAAAATAATATAATTATTAATAAATATAGAAAAATATGGGGATAATTAATAAATGAAAGCTATATAAAGACAGGCATATAAGGGTGTTAGACAGAATAGAATAATTCTAAGCAAGTCCTGTATAGAAGTATTATATATGCAATTGACAATATTTTAATTGGAGGACTAATCTTTTGATTTACAATATAGGTTTTAAAAAGATTAACTTTCTTAAAAAACTAACAGAAGAGCAAAAAATAATTTTCATGTATAGATATGCTTCTTTGTTTATTACATCTCTGTTCTACTTCATTGCACCAACAAATCACTCAATTGATAGAAAGCTATTTATTATCGCATGCATAGGGGTATCTTCAATCATACTCAATTACATATATATAAAAAAGAACAATGATATTTCCGTAGTTAAATTGCTAGTTTTTATCGAGACCATAGGCAATTCGATTATGCTTATACCTTCGGGGGGGCTGAATAGTCCATATGTTTGGTATGCATTGAATACAATATTTATTTCTGCAGTCATGCTGGAGAAAAAACATTACTGGTTGAACCTATTGGTATACTTGGTTGCATCTACATGGATGACCTATTATATTTTTAATGATAAGCAGCAAAGGTTCATAGACATTATAAAACAGCAATCCAATCTAATCATTAGCTTTATATTGATTACCATAGCTGTCTGGCTGCTTTTAAGATATATAAAGGAAATAAAACTGGAAAGAAAAAAACTATTAAAAATAAATGGAAAACTAATAGCGGCTAATCAACAAGTAAAGGAATCTGTCAATCACATTATGGAGCTTTACCATGCGGTAGATATGTTTTCGAATACCAAAAATAAGAATGAAATCATTGAGCTTATACTTGAATATTCAAATAGAATGCTAACAACAGATATGGTTGTATTTTATGACAATGATAAAAAAGAAAACATGATTGGAACAGCAGCTAGGGATGTGTGCAAAAGAACATCCGATCAGTTGAGGCTTAAGATGTCGGAAATCTGGCAGGACTTAGAGCAAAGAAATTCTGCCGTCCAAATAAATATAGAAGACAAAGCTTTTTTGGTAATCAGTGTAAAGTCGAATTATACGGCTTATGGAATCCTAGGAGTAGAAATCAAGCCTAAGAAGGATGGTTTTAATCAAATAGAAAGTATGGATCAGCTTAAATTCCTTGCAGATTTAAGCTCCATTGTTCTTGAAAAGTTTGAGCTGGAAAAAGTCAATGACAAGCTAATCATTACAGAAGAACAAAACCGTATCGCCAATGAAATACATGACAGCGTTTTACAAAGGCTTTTCAGCACTTCCTTTGGAATATATGGATTGATGAAGCGGTTGAACAAGGCGAATATCAAAGAGGCAGATGCAGATTTAAATTTAATCAGAGAGTCTATAGACCATGCGATGAAGGAGCTTAGAACAGCGATATATGGGCTTAGCTGGAAAAAGGATGGAACAGATAATTTTATAGTGGATCTGGCGAATTATATAAATGAAATCAAAAGGATGAATAATATTGACATCATTCTTAACATAATAGGTAATAGCGAATATGTAGAAGCAATGTCAAAGAAAGCAATATATCGGATTGTATGTGAAGGAATAGGAAATGCCATCAGACATGGGAAGGCAAATCATATAGAGATAACACTAAATATTAAAGCAGATGCAGTACAGCTGAGAATTATAGATGATGGATCAGGCTTTGATCTTGAAGCAGTTAACAAATCTAAGCAGGGGGGGTTAGGAGTCGGAAACATTCGTTTTCTTGTAAGCTCTTTAAGGGGTAAGGTTGATTACCAAAGCACAATAGGAAATGGAACAAGAATCAATATTGTAATTCCAAATCATATGAATGAAATCCGGGGGGATAAAGTAGTATGAAGATACTTTTAGTGGATGACCATGTAATGGTGAGAAAAGGACTTTTGTCAATTTTGTCATCAGAAGAAAATGTAAAGGAAATTAAGGAAGCATCAAGTGCAAATGAAACAATTAAATTATTAAGTGTTTTTAACCCAGACATTGTGATAATAGACTTAAGGCTCGGAAAAGATGACGGATTGGATGTCGTAAAAAAAGCAAAAGAGTTGTGTAAACAGACAAAATTTATAGTCTTAACATCCTCAACGAAAAAAGATGACTTTTTGAGAGCGCAAGAAATCGGTGTGGATGGGTACATATTAAAGGAAGCCTTTATAGAAGATATCATGTATGCCTTTCATGTTGTTGTGCGTGGGAAGAAGTTTTTCGACCCAGAAATGCTGCAATATGCAAAAGCGGAGGACGATGAGTTTAAGGATCTAACACCAAGGGAGCGGGATGTTCTTTTGGAGCTAAGTAAAGGCTGCAGCAATATACAGATTGCAGAGCGGCTTTACATATCCGAAAACACTGTAAAAAAACATATCAGCAGTATTTTCTCTAAATTAGGATTAAACCATAGATTAGAAGCAGCGGTTTTTGTAAATAATACAGTAAAATTTGGGCATTAGTTTAGTGAATAGATAATATATTTATCCAAAGGGGTGATTGGGATTTGATGCGAAGAAATAGAAAAAAACGACCAATTGGAATGTTAAT
>JAQSYB010000184.1 GCA_029256365.1 Clostridia bacterium | reverse complement strand
TGTCATTTTTATGTTTCTTAGCCTTAAGAATTGGATAGTCCCACAGAAGTAGAAATACCCCGGTGAATAGGATTACAAAAAAAACCGATACATCATAAAAGTTCTTGATATTTTGTGCTATGGCATTTATCATTTTATCCACTCCCAAATCTGTCGTTTCGCACTATATGAATTTAATTCTAAATGTTTAGTGCGAAACATTTTGTTCCTGATATGCTATTTTTTACAGAGAGCAGGTAATATATACATAAAAAAAATCCGATGCGCATTGCATCGGATTTTATAACTTATATATAATTGCGTTATGTATTAAGATTCTTCGCACTGCTCAGAATGACAGTGAGTTACCCCTATCACAATAAACGAATGCTTGCTTGTAATAATGTATGTAGTGAAGTATCTTCTTATAAGTATTTCTCAACAAATTGTATATCGCTAGCTTTATCTACATCATTACCAACCTCAGGATAGCCAGATATAACTACTGCGCCTTTTATACCTAAAAGCTTTTCTGTCTTTTTCTGTACGGCGCTTATGGTAAGTATCCCAAGGGCCATTCTTATTAGGAAGCCAACTCCAAGCACCATTGCCATTTTGGCAGGGTTCTTACGATATTCCAGCATCTGCTCTATAAAAGCCTTACATTTATCCGTAGCTGCCGGATTAAATAGGAATATGTTGCCTCCCGTGAATTGTCCTTCCCGGAGCCTTGCATAGGTACGCTTAACTTCAGGATATTTCATATCATTTACTTTTTTGTCCACTACGGAATAGCACAAATCTGCATTCATATTCAAGGCTTTGTTTATAAAGTCTTCTAAAGCCTCCACCGTAAGCATAGGAATGTCGGAAGTTGTTATAAGCACCTGCTTGTCGTTTTTAAAATTCTCCATAGCCAGCAGTGCATTGGTCACAATTGAGTCAGTGCCTTCCACTATAAAGTCAACTTTATCACCAATGACTGGTGCTAGCTGCTCCTTAGGTCCTACCACTGCAATTTTCTCTATTAAGCAAGAGTTTCTTAAGGTATTGATGACATATTCTATCATGTATTTATCCTTAAGCTTTATCAGGGCCTTATTCCCCAATTGTGTGGTGATATCATTTTGATTATTATTGTCCGCTGAATTGGGATTAGCCTTTTTATTCCCCGCAAGCACTATTACATTCATAATGATACTTCCTTCTTTCTCTATTTATTTGGTACTATATGCTTTGCACTAAACACGTTTCTTAATTGATATACTTTAGCTATGGGACCCTTCCATCATCTTCAATATGGATTTCTCTGCATTTTCAATATGTATCCGCGCAAGTTTCTCTGCTTTATCCACATCTCCGTTTGATATGGCTTCAACTATTGCATAGTGTTCCCTAGAGGTTTCTTTGGACTTGTTAACTTTTTTGTGGTATATCTCCCTAAAGCGCTGCACCTGTTCTATAAGATTATTGTTTAGCTGAATCAATCTTTCATTTCTGCTGGCTTTGAAAATCGCATCATGAAATTCAAAGTCTTTGTGTATAAGTACATCTATATCTTCATCTATGGATTTATGAAATTCCAAAGCGTATATTTCCAGCTCTTCGATTTCATCTGCGTTGATTCTGATAGAAGCCAGTCCCGCTGCCAATCCCTCCAGCGATGCTCTTATTTCCATTACTTCTGTAAGGTCCTTTACTGATAAATCAGCTACATAAGCGCCCTTACGAGGCAGCATTATGATAAGTCCTTCCAGCTCAAGCTTCCTGATTGCTTCCCTTACCGGAGTCCTGCTAACCCCTAAGGATTCCGCCATTTGGACTTCCATAACACGCTCCCCAGGTTTCAAATCGCCTGAAATTATTGCATTTCTAATGGTTTCAAATACAATTTCTCTTAAGGGCTTATATTGATCAATCTTTATTTCAAATATCTTATTATCCATTACACATCCCTCCCGTCAAATGTTTTGACTACAAATATTTCGTTGACTAGAGTCTTTACATTATCATATGCACCATATGCTGTCGCCATATCTTCAAAAATACCAAAAACCGTAGGACCGCTTCCACTCATCAGGCTTCCAATCGCTCCATTTTCAATAAGCCTTTGCTTCAATTCTATAATAATGGGGTGCATCTTAGTAGTTACAGTTTCTAAGACATTTCCCATATTATTGCTTATTTCTTTTAGGTTTTGATTTTGAATAGCCTGCAGCATGGCAGGAATATTTGGTCTTTCCTCAATTTCCTGCAGTTTTAATCCTTGATAAACATCCTTGGTAGATACTCCGACATTAGGTTTTGCCAATAATATATAACAGTTAGGAATACTTTTTATCACCGTTAGCTTTTCACCTAAACCCTCTGCCAAGCAGGTTCCCCCTTGTATGCAAAAGGGCACGTCTGCTCCAAGCTTACTGCCTGCATCCATTAGTTCAGCTTTTGAAAGCTTAAGATCCCAAGTCTTATCTAGCAGCTTCAGCACAGCGGCGGCATCCGTACTTCCCCCCGCTAGACCTGCTGCCACAGGTATCCTTTTTTCTATATGAATATGCGCTCCTCTTTTTACGTTGTATTTTGTGGTAAGGTAAAGAGCAGCCTTGTAGGCTATGTTTGTTTCATCATTTGGAATTATTGAAGAATCTGAGGTTAATTTTATACCCTCAAATCCACTTCTTACAGATATTGTATCATATAATGCAATTGTCTGCATAATCATGGCTACATCATGATAGCCATTGGGTCTTTTGCCTAATACATCCAATGCAAAATTTATCTTCGCCGGAGCTTTGACCGTATAAGTCATACATTCACTCTCCACATTTTGAATTTTCATATACCTTATTTTATTATATTTTAAATGAAAACAAAAGCGGAAGTTTTTGACGTGCAAATAACTATGAATGATAGGAATACAAGCTGACATGGGAAACCAGTCCCAATATTTATACATAAAAAAGCAGGAGGTTTAACTCCTGCTGAGGGCTGGCACAGAGCATCATTTCTTGCTGAAGCAAGAGAATGCCTTAACCAGCCCTTACATACTACTTATTATTTTGATTTGCCCGCTCTTACGTTTTTGAGTATCATGATCTGCATTCCAGTTGTCACTTTGCTTGGATTCTCAATGTTGTTCAGCTTAACTAGAGCGTCAACTGTTGTATTATATCTCTTCGCTATACTCCACAGAGTATCATCCTTTTGCACAAGATATATTGTAACAGCCGGTATTCTGCTCTGATCTACAGCTATGCCCTCTACCTCTTCAACTCTATTTACCAGCTTCTTCTCAGTTTGCTTATAGGCATCAGCTGCTACGCTGATAACTACTCTGATCTCTATCATTTGGCTATTCATAGGCGAGAAGTTCAGGCTTTCAATATTGCACTTAGCAATACACTGCATACCAAGCTTCAAACCAGGTATTTCAACAAAGTGTTTGAAAGGAATTTGCTCAACTAAGCTGCACATTGGCTCACCGCTGAAGGAAGACATATAGATTGCATCTGTCTCTAAAACACCTTCAACCATCACCTTATCATCGAAAATCTTTGTTTCATTTATTACAGGAACTGCATTAACATAACATACATTTTCAATTTCAGGATCCCCATGTCTTATGGATATGCTTTCTTTGATAACTGTGTTTGCGCGGCCTTTGCCAACAAACTCATTCATCTTAACCATTTCTTTGCCAATTTCAAGTCCGTTGCTTGGGCTGTACGCGTCTGCAACAGCTTCTTCTTCAGTATCCTTATATACCTTTGTATTTACATAGATAACTGCTTCAATTGTCAGCAGCTTCTTTTCGCCTTCTTCATTTTCTACTGCATCAATATAGAATTGACCTGGACTAATCTCTGTCACGCAATCCATATTTCTCTCAGCAGCAGGCACTTCTATGTATTGGCTGAAGGGTAGTTCAAACTCATGGAAATTAATAGAATTCATTTCGTCCATTGCAACGTACAGCATATTGATGCTCAGTACTCCACTTAGCTCTACCTTTCCATCTGTAATTTTATCTTCTTTTAATATGGCTTTGAAATCCGTTTTTAATATCTTCTGAACTGCAGGCTTCTCTGGCAACATAACCATCTGTTCATTGATATTGTATTGATCCTTGTTATAGGATACAACTTGCTTCATCTTGCATGGCTCTCTAAGAATTTGTATGTCTGAAAGTCCTCTTATATCAGATGCCAGCTCAAGGTCAAAAAGCTCTTCAACTCTACATCCTAAATCCATTATTACTCTCATACTGAGTTTTCTTGAATTGATTACGGAACATTCAACGTGCTATTATTACTCTCATACTGAGTTTTCTTGAATTGATTATCGAACATTCAACGTGCTGTACTACTGCATTTACAAATTCTTTCATTTTAGCTCTAGCGCCTAGTATTTCAATAGTTTGAGACAAATTTGAGGATATATCCATACTGTGCATTGGTTTGCCTTCCATGTCTGCTTCATACAGTATGTTTATCAGCACCTGGCCATTAATAAGCACTTTATCCGACAATACTTCACAATCTTTTATTAATACTGTGGCTGTCGGGGCAAGTATCTTGTAAACGTCAGGGTTTACATCCGGTACATTTATATCTTCTTCTACTACTGTGCTGTATACATTTTCGCCAACTATTTTGCAAACCTTT
>JAQSYB010000183.1 GCA_029256365.1 Clostridia bacterium | reverse complement strand
CCAAAAGATAAGTTTATTAAGTTGACAGAAGAGCAGGAGGCACTTATTACGAAATCCATAAGAACAAATGACCTTCATATGGAGCTTTGTCAGCTAATGGATAGTGTTTTAATGCTAGCAGAGGAAGGCATTGAGATCAACTTGGATCCAGGTTGTGTGGTAACCTTCAAAAAGGCATTGGAAGAGGCAGCTATCATTAAAAGCATAGCAAAAGCAGAAATGGCGACACATGTCGCTAAGGGTAAATGGTAATAAGTCAAATAGAAGCGAGTGATTCATATGAATTGCTCGCTTTTTTACATAAAGTGAATGGTTTTTTAGGACTTTTGCCAAAAAACATGCAAGTTTAAAAAAAAAGTAGAATTAATACTGCAAATAATGATAAAATAGAGATGGAGAATGGAATAGGATGGCGGGCCAAAAAGTATGGGGGTGTTTATAACATGGCAATTAAATTTGCTGCTAGAATGGAGAACATCAAAGGCTCCGCTATTAGAGAACTGCTAAAACTTACAGAGGATCCAAGCATTATTTCATTTGCTGGCGGATTACCAGCACCTGAAGTATTTCCTGTAAAAGAGCTTGAAGAAGTTATTTTAAGAGTATTGAGAGAAGAGGGTAGAGCAGCCCTTCAATACAGTACTACAGAAGGATATTTACCTTTAAGAGAAAAAATCGCACAAAGAATGAAAAAGGTAAATGTAGAGTGTCAACCAAATGATATTCTAATTACAAGCGGCTCACAACAAGGCTTGGAGTTTTCAGGAAGAGTATTTATCAATGAGGGCGATGTTATCATTTGCGAAAGCCCTAGTTATTTAGGTGCGCTAAATGCTTTTAAAGCATATCAGCCAAAGTTTGTTGAAATTTCAATGGATGATGATGGTATGATCATGGAAGATCTAGAAAAGGCATTGGAGCAAAATCCTAATACGAAGTTCATTTATACAATACCTGATTTCCAAAACCCATCAGGCAGAACAATGAGCTTAGAGAGAAGAAAGAAACTAATTGAGTTAGCGAATCAATACAACATACCTGTTGTAGAAGACAATCCATATGGAGAATTAAGATTTGAAGGTGAAATGCTGCCTGCAATTAAGAGCTTTGATACAAAGGGCTTGGTAATACATTTGGGTACATTCTCAAAAACCTTCTGTCCTGGTTTAAGAATTGGCTGGGTTGTTGCTTCGCCAGAAATACTGACAAAGTATATTCTTTCCAAGCAAGGTGTTGACTTACAAAGTAGTACAATCGCACAAAGAGAAGTGAATAAATTCTTAGAAATGTACGATTTAGATAAGCATATTGATATGATTATCGGGATCTACAGAAAAAGAAGAGATTTGATGCTTGAAACAATGGAAAAGGAATTCCCAGCAGGAGTTACTTTTACTAGACCACAGGGCGGATTATTCACATGGGTAACCTTCCCAGAGCATATGGATGCAGCAGAAATCATGAAAAAATCCTTAGAAGAAAAAGTTGCATTTGTTCCAGGTCAATCCTTCTTCCCAAATGGACAGTATAAGAATCATGGCAGATTTAACTACTCAAACATGCCTGAAGACAAGATTGTAGAAGGCATAAAAAGATTAGGAAAAGTTTTAAAGGCAATGATTTAACAAAAAAAGCCCCAATAGGGGCTTTTTTTATGTAAATTATTAGAATTAAAATAGATTTATTGGCAAAAATAGCAGGTATATATGGATAATTATAGTATTATATACTATAATCATATTATACTAATAATAATTATTATTTAAGGAGGACAACAAAATGGAAAAATGGGTATGTACAGTATGTGGTTACGTTTATGATCAAGAAGCGGGAGATCCAGATAGTGGTGTAGCACCAGGAACACCTTTTGCAGATATCCCTGAAGATTGGGTATGCCCACTTTGTGGAGTAGGAAAGGATATGTTCGAGAAAGAATAACGGAGGCAAAAATGGAATCTATTAAGCTAAGAGACAATGTATTTTGGGTAGGGGCAAAGGATCCTGATTTAAGGGTTTTTGATATTATCATGGAGACGGAGTATGGAACTACCTATAACTCTTATTTGATTAAGGGACAAAAGAATATATTAATTGAGACAGTAAAGGTTCGTTTTAGCGGGGAATATCTAGAGAAGCTGGATAGCCTGCTGCAGGGCGAAAAGCTGGATTACTTAATTACAAATCATACGGAGCCTGATCATTCAGGATCAGTAAGAAATATTATTACCAAATATCCCGATATTCAAGTGATAGGTACGAGGGCAGCTTACATATATCTGAAAGCGATGTTAAATGAGGACTTAAACTTTAAGGTAGTATCAGATGGCGAAGAGATGAAACTAGGGGATAAAACCTTCAGATTTATTCTTGCACCATTTTTGCATTGGCCAGACACTTTATTCTCGTATTGCATAGAGGATAACATTTTATTTAGCGGGGATTTCTTAGGCTGCCATTTCTCTATGGAAAATGGTAAGATTTTAAGTACTGAAGCCGGGGACTTTCAATCAGCCTTTCGGTATTACTTTGATGTAATTATGGGTCCCTTTAAAGAGCATGTTTTAAAGGCTTTGGATAAGATAAAGGATATGGACATCGAAATGGTAGCTACCAGTCATGGTCCTGTTCTAAATCATGATATTGACAAATACATGGCTTTATACAGACAGTGGAGCCAGCCTAGGCTTAAGAAAAGTGATAGGAAGTATGTCTTTATAGGTTATGTCTCTGCTTATGGATATACACAGACCATAGCAGAAGTTTTATATGAGAGATTAAAACAAAATCAAAGCTTAGATGTAGATTTGGTTGACATATCTGAATATAAGCTTGATGCATTAAAGGATATGATTGAAAATGCAGATGGGGTGCTTATCGGCTCTCCAACCTTCAATCAGGACGCTTTGAAGCCTGTTTGGGATGCGCTGTCCGTGGTTTGTCCAATCAATGTCAGAGGCAGACTAGCAGCAGCGTTTGGATCCTATGGCTGGAGTGGAGAAGCTGTGAAGCTTCTAGAGGATAGAATGAAGGGGCTGAAGTTTAAGGTAGTTGAGTCTGGATTAAGATTTAACTTTACACCTTCTGATTTGGACCTGCAAACTACTTCAGAATTCGCAGATAAATTTGCAGAAATGCTTTAAAAAGCTGCTGACTAAATAGTCAGCAGCTTTTCTTATACTCCAAGCAAATCAAAATCTGGCACATAGTCAGCTGTCGCAGAACTATAATCCTGCACAAAACCATTTTCCAAGCCTAGCTTAAAGAAAAATGCAATGATATATTCGTACTCCCAATCATCCAATTTACGATTGATTTCCTCATACTCAATGGCTTTGAACATAGGTATGTACTGACACATAAGACTTACATAAGCTTGGCGGCCAAACTCTTCGTGAATCCATCTCAAAATATTCTTGCTGTCCTCCATCAAATCAGGCATAATCATATGTCTGATCAGGACACCCTTTTTCATCATCCCTTTTTCATCTAAAACTGGATAGCCTACTTGCTCTACCATTTTTTTGATTGCCATTGATGCATGAAGGAAATAGCCCTTCGCCTTTGAATATTTCACAGCAGCTCTATCATTAAAATACTTTATGTCTGGTAGAAAAATATCGATTGTGCCTTTTAGCATTTCAATGGTTTCAACCGTTTCATAACCATTGGTATTATAAATTATAGGCAAGTTTAAGCCTTTGCTTCTTGCACTTGCAACAGCTTCAATGATTTGGAGCACATAAGGCGTAGGAGTCACTAGATTGATGTTTTCCACACCTTGTATTTGCAGCTCTAGCATGATATCAGCCAATCTTTCAGTTGTAATCTCTTTGCCAAAACCAGCTTGGCTTATTTTGTAGTTTTGACAAAACACACAATGCATATTACAGCCGCCAAAAAATATAGCTCCAGAGCCAGCACTGCCAGATATACAGGGTTCCTCCCAATGATGCACAAAAGCCTTTGCTACGATTATCTTATCCATAGTGCCACAGGGGCCTTTCTGCTGCGTTCTGTTTGTTCCGCATTTTATGGGACACAAAGTACAAAATTCAAGTTTTTTCATTTGCTCACCTATACATTATTTTTTATTGTGGCTTCGTTAAAGTTTAATGTTGATGCTTATATGAACAGTAGAACTTGTCATTCTGAACGCAGTGAAGAATCTTAAGATCCTTCAGTCGCAACTCCTTCAGGATGACAGAGCAAATATTAAATGCATCTACATCATTGTTTAACAGAGCATTTATTATAAACCAGCAGCATTATCAAAATAAAAGCTCTTATCTGTCTTCAGAGTGGTTCTTTCCTCAATTGGACAAAAACACAGTCAAAGGTACAGAGCTTTTCTGGCAATGGATTAACATATAATATA
>JAQSYB010000182.1 GCA_029256365.1 Clostridia bacterium | reverse complement strand
AGCCCTACTGTGCAGGCGATTCTTACATACCCTTCCCCGCTCTTCCCAAAGGCATTTCCGGGAACCATGAGCACATGGGCTTCTTCTAATAGTTTCTTGCTTGCTTCCGTTGAACTCAAACCTGTTCCTTTGATATTTACAAACAGATAAAAGCTTCCCTTTGGAGGAAGTACCGACAACCCCGCTATCTGATTCATACGCTCATAGGCATAATAAACACGCTTTTTGTATTCACTTACGATATCTGCCTGAAATGTCTTTCTCAATCTCAAAGCATGAATGGCAGCCCTTTGAGAGATCGAGGGTGCAGAAAAACACACGCCTTCATTAATATCTCTTATACAGGTTATCAAATAGTCAGGAGCTAAAATATAGCCAATACGCCACCCTGTCATCGCATAATCCTTTGAAAAGCTTCCTATGGTGATGGTTCTTTCTTTCATTCCTGACAAAGTTGTGATTGGAACAAAAGGCTCACAGAAGCTAAATGCACCATATATATCATCCGCTATAATCAATAAATCCTTCTCAATTGCTATTTTAGCCAAGGCCTCCATAGTGTCCTCGCTGAGACAGGTACCCGTAGGATTATTTGGTGTATTGATTATAATCGCTTTTGTCCTATGATTGATCAAAGCCTTTAATCTTTCCATATCAATCTGAAAATCTTCATCTTCATAGGTCTCTAAGGTAACCATCTTACCCCCAGCTAGTTTTATCTGATTGTCATAAGGAGTAAAATATGGCTCAGGTACAATAACCTCGTCTCCATCATCCAATATCGCTTCAAGGACCAGATGCATCCCATGACAAGCTCCAACAACTGCCATAACTTCATTGTCCTGAAGAGCATATCCATATTCCTCTTGATAATAAAGGCTTATTTCTTTTCTAAGTTCTGGATCTCCTACAGAATCCGTGTATTTGGTATGTCCATTGTGTGCATCACGAAATGCCGCATTGATGATATCGTCATTTGTAATCAAGTCAGGATCACCTAGGCTGAGGTTAATTAGATCCTCGTATTTATGCGCCAACTCCACCACTTCAGCCATAGGTGTTGAAACAGAATTCCAATATCGTTTTGATAGAAACTTATGCTTCATACGTTCACCTGCTTTTTATACATTTTAATATCTTAAAACCTTGCCTAAGAAATCCTTTGTTCTTGCATGCTTTGGATTGTCAAAAATCTCTGCAGGGCTTCCTTCTTCCACAATCTTTCCATCGTCCATAAACAATACCCTGCTGCCAACCTCTTTGGCAAAACCCATTTCATGGGTCACGACAACCATAGTCATCCCTTCTGCTGCCAGTTCACGCATAACATCCAGCACCTCTCCAACCATTTCTGGATCCAGGGCTGATGTCGGTTCATCAAACAGCATCACATCGGGAGCCATCGCCAAGGCCCTTGCGATGGCTATTCTTTGCTTCTGACCTCCGGAAAGCTGGTTTGGATAAGCCTGTGCTTTATCCTCCAAGCCAATTCTTTTTAATAACCCCAAAGCAATTCCCTCTGCTTCATCCTTCGAAAGCTTTTTGACATGAATTGGAGCTAGGGTAATGTTCTCCATAACAGTCATATGCGGAAAAAGGTTGAATTGCTGAAATACCATGCCCATTTTTTCACGGAGCTTATTAATGTCATTTCTTTTATCGGTAATAGAATTTCCTTCAAAAATAATTGTTCCCCCAGAAGGCTCTTCGAGAAGGTTTAAGCATCTTAAAAAGGTGCTTTTGCCAGATCCACTAGGTCCAATGACAACAATTACTTCACCTTGTTCTATATTTGAATCTATGCCCTTTAATACTTGTAGTTTGCCGAATTTTTTTTGAAGATTAGATACTTGAATCACCTGCTCGCATCCTCCTTTCCAGTAGACTTAACAATTTTGAAAGTATAAAAGTAATCACGAAATAAATAAGTGCTGCTATAATGAGAGGCTCAAAGGGCAAATAGGTGTTGCCTCGTACTGTATCCGCATTGTACATCAAGTCATGTATGCCAACCACAGATACAATGGAGGACTCCTTAATCAGTACGATAAACTCATTTCCCAAGGCTGGCAATATATTTTTAAAAGCTTGGGGAATGATTATTTTCATCATTGCCATATTGTGCGGCATACCCAGTGAGCGTGCTGCCTCCATTTGACCCTTATCGATGGACAGGATTCCCGCCCTGATTATTTCTGCTACATAAGCAGCACTATTCAGTGAAATGGCGACGATACCTAAGGTAATGTCGCCGAAATCTATTCCCACCAGTCGTGGAAGTCCATAGTATATAATATACAACTGTACCAGCAGCGGAGTTCCCCTTACCAGCTCTATATAAGCCGATGAAAAGCTCTTTAGAAGTATATTTTTCGACAGCTTCATCAAGGCTAGGAGTACTCCTAGTATCACACCCAAAGCTACTCCGAAAAAGGATAGAAATAAGGTGATTGATGTTCCGTCAATAAAGAAGCCATAATATTTTTGTAAGAATGAGAAATCCATTTTAGTCCCTCCGTACTGGTAGTATTAATTACTCTTGCTCTGAAAGCAACGTTGCTTCCTCGATGAACTTATCAATTGTTCCTGCTTTTATCATTGTATCCAAGGACTTATTGATTGCTTCTAATAAGTCAGCAGTTCCTTTATTTACAGCAATTGCAACACCTTCTTCTGCTCCAAGTGAGATTCCAGAAACAGCAAGCTTAGGATTTTGCTTTGCATAAGCATTTGCCACAGGACCAACAAGTACAACTGCATCCACTTTACCGTTCTGCAATTCAAGCACCAAATCCGTTATTTTGCTCAAGGATTTTACTTCTGCTGCTTCTGTCTTTTCTTTTGCAAGATCTTCTTGAACTGTTGATTTTTGAGCTCCAACCTTTAGACCCTTCAACGCTTCTATAGAAGTAATCTTCTCAGCATCTTCAGTTCTAATCAAAACATTTTGATCTGCTTGATAATATTGAATTGAAAAGTCTACGCTTTGCTTTCTTTCTTCCTTTGGAACCATACCTGCAACGATGAAGTCAATGTCATCAACAACCAACGCAGCCAATAGTCCATCAAACTTCATATCTTTTATTTCTAACCCAACACCTAAATCTTTTGCTATCATTTTCGCAATTTCTATGTCAAAGCCTACAATCTCATCTTTTCCGTTAATCGCCTTGTGGAACTCATATGGTGGGTAGTCTGCTGATGTTCCAAGTACAATTTTGCCCTTCGCCTTTATTTGCTCTATTTTTGAAGCAACCTTTTGCTCTTCAGGAGCTGCAACCTCAGGGGTTGGTTTTGCACCACAAGCTGCAAGAGTAAGCAGCATTGATAGAACCAGCATAATAGATAATACCTTTTTTACATTATTTTTCATTTTTTCTTCCTCCTTATATTTTAAAAAAGTTTTATTTTATCTCTGCCTATACTTTAAATTAGTCTAGGCAGAGTATTTGAACCAAATGGCATGAAATAAACTTTTGCCGAACTGCCCTTTTGCAGAATAGCAAGGTCTATTGCGTCTTTTACATTGGATGCTGTTTTGATATTTGCATTTCCCAATAAGCTTGAATCCAATGAAGATACCAAAATTACGTTGTAATTTTCAGCAATTTCTGCAATGAGATAGCCAGTATATTTTGCTATTGAAAAAGTTTCTCTCAAAGCTTGCTCTCTACTGCTATTGTCACAAAATTCTTCAAGCATTTGCTGCACTTCTTTCCCACCAAAGCCATCCATACATTCTGCCAACAATATGATTGCTCCATCTTTTTTTATGGCTTCCTTTGCATTAATCAATGCCTTTGAAGCCTGGTAAAAATCAATATCCTTTGGATAGCCGCCTGCTGAAACGACAATGATATCTGCGAGCTCTTTTATGTATGCACTATCCACTTTATCTACCATTCGTTGTCCTGCTTTGTGAGCTTCAATATAATTTCCGGCTACAGCCTGCGCTATTTTTCCATTCTCATCAATCATAACGTTGAACAAGAAAGTAGGCTTTACAAAGGCAGCTGCCTCCAGCATGTCGAGATGAACAGGATTGTCTACAACATTTCCACATCGCACCAAACAATTCGTTCCTTCACCCTCATTGGGACTAAGTGATAACTTATGGTTTGCCATGATACTCTCATAAGCCGCGATACCTGGTAAAATTGACTTTTTTCCGCCACCGAAGCCTACTAGATCGTGAAATACAATGGCACCAGTTAAAACAATATGGTCACTTTCCAATGCAGTTCTATTCAGCAAAACGGGGGTGCCAAAGCTTGTTGTTCCAATGTTTATCAAGTTTTCCACATCTCTGCAGTCGTGATCTACCACTTGAAAACGTTGTGAGAGCAGTTTCCCAAGTAAAATCTTGTGCTCTTCCTCGGTT
>JAQSYB010000181.1 GCA_029256365.1 Clostridia bacterium | reverse complement strand
CACTTCATTTCATATTCTTTCGCTTTCATCACATAATATCCTCTAAGGTCTGCTCTTCAGGGTTATAATTGATAAATCGTTTAAAGGATGTCATGAATATAAACGGGATAAAAAAACAGAAGGTGATAGCAGAGCATATTGACATCACATACCTAGCAGGTATAAATTCAGCCATAACACCACCCAAAGCCATTCCGATTGGTGAAAGGCCCATAAGGATTGTTCCCATCATTGAGAAAACCTTTCCCCTCATATCTTGAGGCACAGCAAGCTGTATTGTTGTCTGAAACAATACGTTCAATATTGCATTTAATAACCCCGCGAAAAATAGCAATACAACAATAATCACCAAATGATTGCTTAATGGAAAGGCTACAGAAAAAGCACTGGAAATCAGACCAGTCAGTACAAATATAATATACCTTTGATTTGCTTTAATGTTGATAGAGGAGGTGACTAGCATGCCTACAAAAGCCCCTCCTGTAAGCATTGCAATTGCAAAGCCATACTTTCCTGGTCCGAGACCTTCCGTCATCTGAAAAAAAGGCATCATCAAAATCATGGCAGTATTCGCAAAGAAATTTAGACCTGCTGCAATCATCAGGGTGCTTCGAAGTCCTTTAAACTTCCACATAAACCGAAAGCCCTGCAGCATATCATCAAAGAAATGCAGCTGCTCGGTTTCCCTTTGAATCTTGGGAATCTTAATAAAAACCTCAGTAGCAGAGGAGAAAATATAGGAAATACCGTTGAACAAGAACATGATTGGAGCACCCAACATCTGATACGCAACTCCACCAATAGGATTCCCCAATATATTTGAACCTGAGTAAATCATATTAAAAGCTGAATTTGCCTGCATAACCTTAGAGCTTGGTACAACATCTGGTATTACAGAACTTACAGCAGGGTTAAAGAAGGCAGAACAAATTCCAAGTATGATTCCAACCGCAAAAACCATCCATATCTCAATCTTGTCTGTAAATGCCGCGATGCCTACCAGCATCACTATAAAGCCTCTTATAAAATCCATCCATACAATTATTTTCTTTCTATCGGATCTATCAACCCAAACCCCTGCAAAAGGAGATATTATGATTCTAGGCAGCATAGATACAGCCATCAAAGTCCCCATCAATGCAGTAGACCCTGTTTTCGCAAAAATCCAAAAGCCTAAGGCGATGCTGTAGGCAATATCGCCAAAAGCAGATACCAACTGTCCCTGCCATAGAAGAAAGAAATTCCATGTCCACAGCTTTTCTTTCTTACTTACTTCTTGGTTTACATTTGCAATTTGTGTTTCCAAGTTCAGTCTCCTCTCTACTTATATTTCAATACACAATATATACATATATTACCAACAAAATGTTTCATCTAAAATAAAAAAAGTGGCTCAGAATATTCTTCACCACCTTCATGTCTAATTGTTATATTATTATGCCTGTTCCGATTCAATTAATGCCAATTGATCTTGCTTTTGCTTTTTTATTGCCCTTTCAACAAAGACGATGCAGGTTGATGATATCGCCACAAATATGCCAAGGTATAGCCAACTCTGCTCGATACCTGTTGTTTTAATTACGGTGCCCATTACCATAGGACTAATGGTATATCCAAAACCAAATAGGATCCCCAATACCCCGCTCATCCTGCCTCTATGGGACATAGGTGTATTGTCTGCAATAAAAGGCATCGTACTGATAGATAAAATGATTTCGCCAATGGTAAATACAAATACTGATATAAAGAAGGCAGCCAGTGTATTATATATCCCCAACATGCCAAAGCCTACGGCATATAACAACCCTCCTATAAAAATCTTCTTCAAGTGCTTTATCTTTCTCAGGAGCCAAGTAATAAGCGGTGTAAATGCAATGACCACAATTCCATTAAAGCTTGCCATGTAGCCATAATAGGCAGCACCCTTATCTCCAAAATTTTGTCCTGCATGCATTGGCATCATGAAGCCCCACTGAGCATAAGTAAAGTTATATCCCAGTATTACAATTGCAAAAATCAGCAATGCAGGTCTTCTTAATAGAACACTTATAATGGATCCTGACTCTCTACGTTCCATGAACCTGCTTGCATCTGAAATGTCCTCTTTGGTATTGCCGATGGTCTCTCGAACAAAGAATATGATCAAAGTCAAGGACAAAAGTGCTGTAAGTGCATCTCCAATGAATATTAGGTTTAAATGGTTTTCAAACAGCATTCCTGCCAAAAGCGGTCCTATGGCAAAGCCCAAATTCCAACCCATATAGGACAATGCATAGGCACCATTCCTATTTTCGGGAGTTGTCAAATCAGCCATCAGTGAATCGTGAGCTGGTCCTGCTGCTGACATACAGGTGCCAGCCAGCATAATTAGGTATACCATTGTCATAGAGGGCTGCACAAAACCGCATACCATATATACTATAATTGCCAAGGTATCAAATAGGATGATGACCTTCCGCCTGCCTAGGGTGTCTGATAGTTTTCCTCCAATGATTGAGGCAGGTATATACAAAAGCCCTGCTGCACTCATATAGAAGCCTGCTACATCACTGCTTAACCCTATCTTCTTTGTTAATATCAAGGTAAGAAAAGGTCCTACAAAACAGCCAATTGCATTGACAATTCTCGATACGAATATTACATAAACCTCTTTTGGAAGTCCCCTATAGGGCTCCAACAATTTTAATATAAACTTGGGAAGATATTTCTCGATATCTTTCATGTTAACACCTCCGAAAATAAAAAGTCATACTATGTCCAAATAGACATACCATGACTTATCTGCATCTAATTATAAAGCCACGGGTTTCTAGCCCCGTGATAAATCTATACTACTTGTTAGAAATACCCACGAGGTCCGAGTTTTGATTTTTTGTGAAAGCAACAATTAACATATACTGACCTCCTTTACAATTATTTCATCTTTGTAAATCTTACTATTCGTACAAGGGTCTTGTCAATTGAGTTTATTGGTAGAAAAGGCTTTTAACTAAACATTATTGATTATGAAGCAATATAATCCAACTTGTACCTGATGCAATCATGTATTATATAATAAGATAATAAATAAATAAAACCAAATGCCTTATATCATAGTCTAATAAGTGAACGTTAACAAATCGAGGTGATGCAATTGGATGAATTAAAACTGATTGAACAAGCAAAACAAGGCGATTCAGATGCCTTTTATCATTTGATATGTAAACACAAGAACCAGATGTACAAAATTGCCTATTCGTATTTCAAGAACGAACAGGATGCTCTTGAAGCCATACAAGAAACGGTCTATAGAGCCTTTAATAATCTAACCAAGCTGAAGCAGCAGCAGTATTTTAAAACATGGCTGCTGCGAATCCTTATTAACTATTGTATTGATGAAAACAAACGTAAAAATAAATCAGCAGCACTAGTTCATTCTGAGTCTGCCAACCAAAATGATAACATTCACGAAAGGATAGAATTGGATCAGGCAATAGCCAAATTAAATTCTAAGTATAGAAGTATAATCCTTTTAAAGTATTTTGAAGACTTAACAATTGATGATATCGCCTTTGTTATGAAAAAACCTGTCGGAACAATAAAAACCTGGCTAAACAAAGCTTTGGTTGAACTGCGAATTGATTTGAGAGAGGAGGAGCCTGCCCGTGCAATACAAGAAAGAAAAGAAGCTATCGGAGCTAAGGAATTGTTATGATACCATAAGCATTCCTAGTAATATTGATGAATATATTATGAGGGGAATCAAGCAAAATCCTCCCTCAAGGAGAATAGGGTTAAGATTACGCCCACTTAGTATTGCAGCAGTTATTGCATTCTTTTTATTCCTTTCTTTGATTCGTGTATCCCCTGTTTTCGCTGACTACCTAGCAGATGTACCTGTATTGAAATATATTGTAAAGCTGGTGAACTACGATAAAGGGCTCAAGTCAGCTGTAGAGAATAATTTTATAGAGAACATTGGTGCATTTGATGAGCATGGTGATATCAAGCTTACCATTGACAGCATCATTGTTGATCAAGCTAGAATGATTGTTTTTTATACAATTGAGAACAATAGCAGCCATCAATTCTTGGAATTGAGGAAAGTTGATATTACAGATAAGGCGGGTAAGCCCTTAGAGGCTGGCTATTCCTACAATTTTTTCTATGACAGCCTTGACCAGCGCAGAATACAGGATCATATTAACCTTAGCTTTGTTGAAAATTCAGTGATACCAGATAGGATTCATTTTGCATTTGAACTGCATCACAAGGATGGTCCCGATTCAATCCATACAGTCCAGCTGCCTTATGTCTGGCAATTTGATATCCCCATAGATAAAAGTAAATTTGAGAATCTAAATGAAGTTTATGATATCAACCAAACCGTTGAGATAGAGGGTCAAAAA
>JAQSYB010000180.1 GCA_029256365.1 Clostridia bacterium | reverse complement strand
TTGCACCAGCAGCTTTGCTTCCTCTAGAAATGCCTTTTTGAAAATCAAAATAAGCTTCATGATCAGATATTTTGGATGCTCACGTACAGGCAAATAGTTTCTTAAGACTCTTATAAGCCTTTTTACTGCTTTACCTTTGAGCTTTCCATGCTTTGCTTCTACTTCCCTTATTAACTCCTCAGCAGCTTGCTTTGCCTTTTCTATGGTATCTTTGTATTCTTTTCTGTGTATACCTTCATCTGAGGTTGAAACAATAGCCATTACAGATTTTGCTAAGGGTTCAGGGTTTTCTATCCATCTGTCCTTTGCCATGTCGATTTCTCCAGCAGCCCTCATGTCATAGATATCCATAAATGAATTAAAATTGTTTTTGAACGCATCGTGACCCTTAAGACAATTCACTCTCATATATAAGGTTTTGTAGTCTTCGTTTTCAAATTCCTTCACCAAAGCTGGTGAATTCCTCACTAGGTCTGCCAAATCACCAACCAAGAGACCCATTTCAGTAGTGATATTACCCTCCAGGCCTTTCACGATTAAATTAGAATACTTATCTTCGCCAAGCAGCTTTTTTTCCAGTGTCTCAAGTAACTTGAAGCTTATCATGGCAGGTGCCATCATAGGAAGTGCTGCTTGAAAGTCTTTCAAGAAGCTTGCAGCATGGTATATCGCTTCCAATCTCTCTATACCAGACTGTGAATGATTCATATATTCCACAGTATTTTTTATACGCTTTTCAACATGGTTTCTCATCAATTCCACAGTGCCTTCGGGTTTTTTGTATATTAGATTTATAAATGCCTTTGTAAAAATAGGCACAATGAAATTTTTCAATGCTTTTCCAGCGCTTTTGTCTTTCTTTATACGAATTTCAAAGTCAGGTCTGTTTACTAATTCCACCAGAGCCTCAGAAAGCAGCCCATCTACATTTTTCATAAAAGATGGAATGATCTTTCTTAGCTTTTTGTATTGCAATAACACGCTTAAATCAATGTATATCCTGCCTGCTGCAGATTTAAGGAACTTGTATTCTGCAGGACCTCTAGCACCCCTATCAAAGGACAGGATTAGTCTCAGCATATCAATTCCAAGAGGCGATATAGGGTCTGTCATAACCTGAAAATGATTGAAGGATACATAGGAATGTAAATCGTCATCCTGGGGTATTGGTGCAGGCATAGGAAACAATGATGTAATAGCGCGGCTCTGAACGATGTGAAGCTTATCATTTTCCATACACCATTCAATATCCTGGGGACAGCCGTAGTGAGTTTCTATTGCCATGCCAAGCTCGGCAAGTTTTTTTATTTGGAAGTCATTCAATACTTGTTTTTTAGAAGTTTCAGCTTCAAGCTCTACCTTTTTTGTGCCCCCCCCAGCAACAGGCATGATTGCAATTTTTTTCTCAGCTATAATTTTGCAATCTATATCAGAATGATCTTTTGTGCATTTGTATATGTCGGGACTCACAAGTCCAGACACAAGGGCTTCTCCTAAGCCATAGCTGGCATCAATAGAAATAATCCCTCTGTGACCGGAAATAGGATCCGCTGTAAACATAATACCAGACACCTCTGGCAGCACCATTTTTTGAATTACAACGGACATATGCACCTTTTCATGCGCAATAGAGTTTTGTATTCTGTAAAGAATAGCTCTATCAGTAAATAATGAAGCCCAACAGCTTTTTATAGAATCCAGAAGTGACATTTCGCCTTTGATATTCAGATAGGTATCCTGTTGACCTGCAAAGGAAGCAAAAGCGAGATCCTCTGCTGTGGCGCTGGAACGTACTGCATAGTAGCCTTCATTGCCCATTTGATTGATTGCTCTGATGATATCCAGCTCTACTTGCTCTGGTATTTCACATAGAGTAATCCTATTTCTGATTTCCTCACCTTTTTGGTTTATATTATCGAGACTTGCATTTTGAATCCTTTGTGTGATAAAATCCGAAAGTTTATTGTGCTCTATAAATTCCTTATAGCTTTCGGTTGTTACACAAAATCCATAGGGTACCGGGAATTCTGCCTTAGTCATTTCTCCTAGATTTGCACCCTTGCCTCCAACCAAAGGCAGGTCCTTCTTGTCTATTTCATCAAAAAAAAGCGTATATTTCTTATTCACAATATTTACCCCCAACAATTATAGCTTTGCACCGTCTAAAAACAGACCAATCAACTGATTCTTTATCAAATCAACCTCAAAAGGCTCCTCATTGTATATGCTTGATATAAAAAAGCTCATAGCGAGAAATTGAAATGTTCTTGTAAGTACAGTAGCAGGGATATCCCCTCTAAGCTGTCCTTCCTGCTGTGCCTTCTCAATAACCTCCAGCACCCATTTTTCTATACCGCTTCTTTGGCTGCTATCTGGATTGATATCAAAACGTGTGTGCATCCTGTACTTAAAATAAATAGCTGCTAGTGCATGATCGTTTTTAAATATCCCGCTTATTAGGTCTAGCAATCGATGAAGTGTTATTTTAATATCTTTGCTTTCAACAAATTTCTCTTTCATTTCCTTGCCATAGCCAACAATGACTATTTGGAAGTAACCAACAAGTATAGATTCCTTGTCCTTGAAATAATTGTAAAGCGTGCCCTTTGACACATCAGACCTTTCAGCAATTTCCTCCATGGAGGTCTCATGAAAGCCTTTTTCTCTAAAAAGCTTAACTGCACAGTCTATGATGCTCTCCCTTGTCTCTTCTTTTTTTCGCTCTCTTCTATTCATAAAATTAACACCCTCATTCCACATATTATAAAAATAATTTTATACACCGTATAAAATTATACTAAGTCTAATTTTGAATAATGTCAATAGGTATTGTATGAAGAAATGGGATTGATTCCGTAGAATTGTTTGAGAAGATAGAAAAAACAGAGTTTCGATTTTGAAACTCTGTTTTCATATTGAGCATAGTGTCATTATCTATGTAGGTCCATAAACATTGGTGGCACCTTGCAAGGTGTAACTTCAATTTTTCTCCATACATCTCCAACAACGTAGGGTTCAACCTTCAGCCAACCATCTAGAGCTTCTCTTGTTGGGAAGTCCACAATAAGCGCTGAGCCTACCATTCTTTCATCCTCATCTAGTAGGGCACAGGCATATAAGTGCCTTCCCTCGTTTTTCATCACTTCAACCAATTTCATATGGTCATTTCGAACTGCTAGACGTCTCTCCATTGCCTTGTCATCTGTTCCATCATAACCCATAACCAAAAACTGCATAAACACACATCCTTTCTAATCATACTCTTATTATACTATTTACTATCTCCCAGGAAAAGAAACTTGATTTTTTGGTGCCAGGCACCAAAAAATCAAGTTTTCAAATGTTAAATTTTATTCATACTAAAGGATTCGCTTATATAAATATAGAACAAAGCATAAGTTAATATTTGTAAAAAAGATTTGAGGAGGGTGTCTATGAAATTTAGTGATTTTAATTATCAACGGCCGAATATGGAGGAGTTAGAAAAGCAATTTATCCATTTGCTGCAAGACTTTTCAGCTGCCCAGAGCTTTGTGGAACAGGATAAAGCAATGGAAGCAATCAACAGCCTCAGAGGTAAATATGAATCAATGCATGAAATAGCTAGTATCAGACACACCATCGATACAACGATCGAATTCTACAGGGAAGAGCAAGAATTTTTTGATGAGGTCCAGCCAATTTATCAAGGCTTGATTACGAAATATTATCAAGAGCTGGTCAACTCAAAGTTTCGAAGTGAATTAGAGCAAAAATGGGATAAGCAGCTCTTCAGTATAGCAGAATTTGCATTGAAGACCTTCTCTCCTGAAATAATAGAAGATTTACAATTGGAAAATAAATTATCAAGTGAATATACCAAGCTAATCGCTTCTGCACAAATTGATTTTGAGGGGGAAGAAAGAAATCTATCCCAATTGTTTCCCTTTCAGCTTTCGACTGATAGAAGCATGAGAAAAAGGGCAAATGAAGCAAAATATGAGTTCTATAAGGCCAATGAGGATAAGTTTGATCAAATTTATGATGATTTGGTAAAGGTAAGAACCAAAATAGCAAAAAAATTAGGCTATACTAATTTTGTAGGTTTAGGCTATGCCCGTATGAATCGCATTGATTACAATGCTGAAATGGTAGCTAATTTTAGGAAGCAGGTAGAGGAGCATATCGTCCCCATTGCAACCAAGCTAAAAGAAAAGCAGAGGAATAGAATCGGAGTAGATAAGCTTGCCTATTATGATGACAAGTTTAGCTTCAAAACAGGCAATGCAGCGCCTAAGGGTGATGCAGAGTGGATTGTAGAAAATGGCAGGAAAATGTATGCGGATTTGTCCGATGAAACAAGAGAGTTCTTTGAATTTATGGTTAGCAATGAGTTAATGGATTTGGTCAGTAAAAAAGGCAAGGCTGG
>JAQSYB010000179.1 GCA_029256365.1 Clostridia bacterium | reverse complement strand
ACAAATCGGAAATGGCGATTTTACAATAATTGCAGGTCCCTGCTCTGTTGAAAACAGCGAAATGATCATTTCAACAGCACAATATGTCAAAAGCATGGGTGCTGCTATACTAAGAGGCGGAGCATTCAAGCCTCGTACTTCACCCTATGCTTTTCAAGGGTTGAAGGAGGAAGGTCTTGAGCTGTTGAAAACGGCTTCTCGTGAGGCGCATATTCCAGTAGTATCAGAGGTTTTGGATCCAAGAGATGTAGAGATCATATATGACTATGTTGATATGTTTCAGATTGGGTCTCGCAATATGCAGAACTTTGCTTTGCTCAAGGAAGTGGGCAAAACCGACAAGCCAATCTTATTGAAGAGAGGTATGGCGGCTACCATAGAAGATTTTGTGATGGCTGCAGAATATGTTGCAGCAGAAGGCAATGATCAGATCATTCTATGTGAAAGAGGAATCAGAACCTTTGAAAATTTAACAAGAAACACCTTGGATCTAGCAGCAGTACCAATTCTAAAGAAACTATGTAAGCTGCCTGTTATTGTAGACCCAAGCCATGGAACCGGTATAAGAGACTTGGTGCTGCCAATGTCTTTGGCTGCTTTGGCAGTGGGGGCTGATGGCATTATGGTTGAAGTACATCCCGATCCAGCCTGTGCTTTGTCTGACGCAGATCAAAGCTTAAGCTTTGAAGATTTTGAAGCCTTGGCAAAAAGAATCAATCTGTCTAAGGAGCATTTCTCGGATATGAGAAAGGCTGCTTATCATTTGTAAATGAATATTTTTAACCAAATAATAATAAAATAACATTATGAATAATTTTCATGGTGTTATTTTTTTTGAAAAACTTCAGGAGGAATAAAGATGATAGATAAAACTGAAGTTGAAATGCTTGAAAGCAGGGTGGAGAAGATATCTCTTATGCTGGAAAAAGCGAAAATTGGTGATTATGTAACGATGATGACAAAGCCCAAGGCGATGCTGCTCAACAATTTTATCGCTGGCTTGGCAAGAGGATTTGGTATGGCAATTGGTTTTACAATCTTAGGCGCAGTAGTTTTATATATGCTAAGGCAGGCTGTACTGCTGAATATACCTATCATAGGAAACTTTATTACTGAAATAGTAAAGATCGTCCAGGAAAACATGTAAACAGAAGAAGGAGCTGAAATTATTGGATCATAACAAATTAAAGCATTTTAAAGAACTTTTAAATGAAGAAAAAAAGGAAAGAGATCACTCCTTGTTGGATGATAGACTGGGTATGGATATATCTCTAAGGGATGCAACCAGCGAACTCTCCTCCTATGACAATCATCCCGGAGATATGGGTACTGAAACCTATGAAGCGGAGGTAAATCAATCCTTCCGTATTAACGACAAATATATGCTTAGTGAAATTGAAGCAGCACTTCAGAAAATTGAAGAAGGCAAATATGGAGAATGTGAGTCTTGTCATAAGTCCATAGATGAGGATCGATTGGAAATTATACCTCATGCTAGGTACTGCATGACCTGTGAACAAAGCTATGAGCATAATGTAAGGGGTGAGGAGGAGGATAGACCCGTAGAGGAAGAGGTTATGCTGCCAACTCTAGGATTTTCCTTCAGAGACAACACCTTAGATGATGAAATGGGTTATGACGGAGAGGATACCTGGCAGGATCTAAATGAATACAATGTGAAAATGTCAGACAATGACTTCAGTCATGAGGACAGCTTCGGATATGTAGAGGATGTAGATCAGGTTAGCAACACAAGATATAGAAATCAGGTAAAATAGGCATGTCTAACATGCCTATTTCTTTGAGAAAAGGTGTTATTTTTTATGGCTTATGCTATAATTTAAAAGTATAAATTTCATTAGGGGGAATGAGCGTGTATCCAATATTCATCATCGCAGCAGTAATAGGCTTGGACCAATTTACGAAGTATTTAACCTTGACCAAACTTATGCCAATTCAAAATTATAGTGTGATTCCAGGTTTTCTTGAGTTCACCTATGTAGAAAATTACGGCATTGCCTTTGGTATGTTTCAAAACAAAACGCTATTTTTTATCATTGCAATTAGTATTATTGCCGCATTTGTATTAACATTAATTTTTAAAATGGTTAAAAAACATGTCTTTTTTACTATTTGCTTGTCGCTTATATTTGGGGGAGCAATAGGAAATCTTATAGATAGAATAAGATTGGGCTTTGTAGTAGATTTCATACATTTCAGCTTTTTCCCACCAGTTTTTAATATAGCTGATTCTGGCGTTGTTGTGGGAGCTATCGCACTAGGGATAGCCATTATGTTTACTAAGGAAGTATAAATATGCAATTATTAAATTTTACTGCTGAAGAAGATCAGATAAACAAAAGAATTGATGCCTTTTTATCAGAAAATATAGAAGGGCAGTCTCGATCATATATACAAAAACTCATTGAGCAGCACGATGTTTTGGTAAATGACAAGCCTTCCAAGTCGAATTATAAGCTTCGTCTGGGAGACAATATTTTGGTGCAAATTCCTGACCCTGTGCCATTAGAGGTCATAGCGGAGGAAATAGAGCTTAATATTGTATATGAAGATGAAGATTTAATTGTCATTAATAAGCCTCAGGGTATGGTGGTGCATCCTGCCCATGGAAATTACAGCGGCACCATTGTAAATGCGCTGCTTAGTCATTGCAATAATTTATCGGGTATAAATGGTGTGATGAGACCGGGAATCGTTCATAGAATTGACAAGGATACCTCTGGTGTAATCGTGATAGCAAAAAACAATGAGGCCCATGTTTCTCTTTCGGATCAATTAAAGGAGCATAGCATAACACGACGTTACAATGCTTTGGTAGAGGGCAGGGTCAAGGATGACAGGGGAACCATTGAAACCATGATCGGCAGAAATCCAAAGAACCGGAAGGAAATGGCTGTAGTATCCAGGGCTGGCAAAAGCGCAGTTACCCACTATACTGTACTGGAGCGCTTCGAGAATTATACTTTGATTGAGGCTCAATTGGAAACCGGAAGAACCCATCAAATAAGAGTACATATGGCGCATATCGGACATCCGGTTGTGGGAGATCCAGTATATGGCTTTAAAAAGCAGCGATTTGATACAAAGGGGCAGCTGCTTCATGCCAGGGTATTGGGCTTTATACATCCGAGAACGGGTGAATACAAGGAGTTTGAAGCACCACTGCCGGAATATTTTACAAACATTCTAAATAAAATAAGAAAATAACATAGACATTATTTTGCATTTATGATAAAATCGTCTACGATATACCTTTAATCTAGCCCTGTGAGGCAAGGAAGGTCATTAGAATATCATAATTCTATGCCTATACCTGCCTATGGCAGTTATTTTTTTATAGTAAAATAAATGAATTTCAAGACAGCAATCTTGAGTAAGGTTATTGTCTGAGAAGCATTGAAAATTGGAGGCGTAATTATGAAGCTAAAAACAGAGATAATGGATGAAAAGGCTTTAAACAGGGCTTTGACAAGAATTGCACATGAAATTATTGAGAAAAATAAGGGCGTTGATGATATTGTACTGCTGGGTATACAAACCAGGGGTGTACCTCTTGCTCACCGCTTAGCAGAGAAGATTCGTGAGATTGAAGGGATTATGCTTCCTGTCGGAAAGATTGATATTACGGAATATAGGGATGATGATAAAAAGTCCTTCCTAAGCAGCAAACCGGAAATCAGCTTCAATATCACAGATAAAATAGCAATACTAATAGATGATGTGTTGTATACAGGCAGATCTGTCAGGGCAGCTATGGATGCAATTGTGGATTTGGGCAGACCTAGCAGTATTCAACTCGCAGTATTAGTGGATAGAGGGCACAGGGAACTGCCTATCAGGGCGGATTTCGTGGGCAAAAACGTGCCTACCTCCAAAAACGAGATAGTTGTTGTTATGGTCAACGAAATAGATAATAAGGATGGGGTATCCATCGCAGAAGAAGAGTAGTATTTGCTGCTCTCTTTTTTGTATATTTTAGAAGGGAGACAATGAAATGAAAATACTTATAAAAAAGACCTGTATTGCAGATGCTGTTGCTGATTATCCAGAAGACAGCGACATTCTAATCGTTGATGGTGTGATAAAGCAGATTGGTATTGGAATAGAAGTGTCAGCCGATACAATCATTGATGGAGCAGGCTTGACTGTATTACCGGGGCTGGTCGACATGCACTGCCATTTAAGAGAGCCGGGCTTTGAGCATAAGGAAACTGTAGCATCAGGTACAAAAGCAGCTGCCAAGGGTGGCTTTACGACCATTTGCTGCATGCCCAACACCAAGCCCATCATAGATGATAGTGAAACACTACATAGACTGCAAAACATCATTAAAAAGGATGCAATCATCCATGTACTGCCTATTGCGGCTGTTTCTATGAAGCAATTGGG
>JAQSYB010000178.1 GCA_029256365.1 Clostridia bacterium | reverse complement strand
GGGGATGAGTTTGATCATGGAAGCGTACTAAGAGGCGAGCTAACTCCTATATTCTTTGGAAGCGCCATGACAAACTTTGGAGTACAGGTATTTTTGGAGGAGTTTCTTACCATGACGACACCTCCGACCTATAGAGTATCTGATGCAGGTGAAGTGGATCCGGAAAGTGATATTTTTTCTGGCTTTATATTTAAAATTCAGGCCAATATGAACCCGACCCATAGAGATAGAATTGCTTTTATGCGAATTTGCTCCGGTAAGTTTGAAAAAGGTATGAATGTAAACCATGTGCAGCAGGGCAAGCAGATCAGGCTGGCGCAGCCTCAGCAATTCCTGGCACAGGATAGAGAAATAGTGGATGAAGCCTATGCAGGGGACATCATAGGGGTGTTTGATCCAGGCATATTCAATATTGGGGATACTTTGTGCAGCGGCAGCAGCACCTTTAAATTTGAGGGCATACCTGTTTTTGCACCAGAGCATTTTGCTAGGGTATATACCAAAAACTCCATGAAAAGAAAACAATTTATTAAAGGGATAGAACAATTGTCAGAGGAAGGTGCAATACAAGTATTTCAACAGCCGGATTCTGCTACACAGGAATATATAATAGGTGTAGTAGGAATACTTCAGCTGGAAGTATTGGAATTTAGGCTGAAAAATGAGTACAATGTTGATATCAGCATGGAGCATTTGCCTTTTAGACACATTAGATGGATAAAAACACCGGGCTTCAATAGAAGTGCGGTAAAGTTAACCACGGATACCATGGTGGTTGTGGATAAGCTGGGCAATTATGTGCTGTTGTTCCAAAACGAGTGGAGTATCAGTACAGTGCAGGATAGAAACAAGGAACTGGAGCTTACGGATATATTGAGTTTAAGGTAAATACCAAGCCAATATGATTGAATTCACATAGTGATATAAGACCTTTAACACGCAACAAGCAGTGTTAAGGGTCTTTATTTTTTTAAGATGGTTATTTAAAGTAACAAAATGCAATAATTCACAAGAAATATGGCAACTATATAATTGGAATAACTGTTGTAGGAATGGAATGATTGATTTCCTTATTTACATTGGAATAAATGGAGGGGTTTATGTGAATTTAAACTGGTACAACAAGAGCATTCATGCTGTTTCCCAAGAGCTTCAAGTAGATGTGCCAAATGGTTTGCCCGCTGATGAAGTGGATAAGCGACTTAAAAAGTTTGGCGAAAATGAATTGAAGGAAAAAGCGAAGCAATCCTTGATTTCAAAGATAATCAATCAGTTCAAGGACTTCTTGGTACTGATTTTAATAGGTGCAAGCATCGTCTCTGGAATAGTTGGTGAGATTTCTGATGCGATTGTAATTGTAGCCATCGTAATTGTAAATGCAGTTTTAGGTGTTCTTCAAGAAGGAAAAGCGGAACAAGCCTTGGCAGCTCTGAAGAAAATGTCCTCTCCCAACGCAAAGGCCCTAAGAAATGGCTCCATCCAAATCATTCCTGCTAAAAATTTAGTGCCTGGAGATATTGTACTGATAGAAGCGGGAGATAGTATACCTGCAGACTTGCGACTGGTGGAGAGTGTTAATCTTAAGGTGGAAGAGGCTTCCCTTACCGGAGAATCTGTACCAGTAGATAAGAATGCGGAGGCAGTTTTTGATACAGATGTTCCCATAGGGGATAGAAAGAACATGGCTTATATGAGCACAGTTACAACCTACGGAAGAGGAAAAGGAATTGTTGTAGGCACAGGCATCAATACACAGATAGGCAAAATTGCAGAAGCATTGCAATCCTACAAGGATGAAACAACACCCCTGCAGCAAAAGCTAAACGAGCTTGGCAGGTGGCTGGGCATTGGATGCCTAATTATTTGTGTGCTTGTGTTTGGAATAGGCTTTTTAAGAGGTGGGGATCTGTTGGAATTGTTTCTTGTAGCAGTCAGCCTTGCTGTTGCTGCAATACCGGAAGGGCTTCCTGCTGTTGTTACAATTGTTTTGGCCTTGGGCATGAAGAAAATGGTACAGAGAAACGCCATTGTCAGAAAGCTTCTAGCAGTGGAAACCTTAGGTTGTGTTACAGTAATTTGCTCTGATAAGACAGGAACCTTGACACAAAATGAAATGACGGTTGTAAAAGCATATTCAGCCGGAAACACCTATACTGTAACAGGTCAAGGCTATAACCCAAAAGGGGAATTCTATTTAAAAAATAATATAGTAGCTCCTGATGCAGATCAGAATATTAAGCTGCTTCTTGCACTTGGCGTATTGGCAAATGATGCGATTTTGGAGCTGAAGGACCCAAAGGACAATCAATGGGGTATTATAGGAGATCCCACAGAAGGAGCGCTGGTTACAGTAGGCGCTAAGGGTGGTATGCAGAAGGATGAAATGAACAGCTCCTATCATAGAGTTGCTGAGCTGCCTTTTGATTCAGATAGAAAAATGATGACTACCTTCCATAAGGATTTTATAGAAAATAAGATTGTATCCTTTACAAAGGGTGCGCCTGATATTATTATTAGCAAATGCAGCAGGTATTTTGAAAATGGAAGCATTGTCGAAATGACTAAGGAGAAGCTGGATCAAATTGCTTCAGTCAACAGTCAGTTTGCTGGGGATGCCTTGAGAGTTCTTGCCTTTGCATATAGAGGGTTTGATGCACTTCCTGGAAAAATTACCACTGAAGAAATTGAAAAGGATTTGATATTCGTAGGCTTGATGGGAATGATAGATCCTGCTAGAGTAGAAGCCCTTGGGGCTATCAAAACCTGTCGCAAGGCGGGAATAAAACCAGTGATGATTACAGGAGACTACAAGGATACTGCTGTAGCAATCGCCAAGGAATTAGGACTTATGGTGGAAGGCGATATGGTGCTTACTGGTGCGGATTTGGATAAGATTTCAGACCAAGACCTATACAATGATATAGAGAACATCAGCGTGTATGCAAGAGTATCTCCAGAGCATAAGGTGAGAATCGTAGAAACTCTTAGGCGCAAGGGACATATTGCAGCAATGACTGGTGACGGCGTAAATGATGCCATGGCTTTGAAGCGAGCGGATATCGGTGTATCCATGGGTATAACTGGTACTGATGTTGCCAAGGGTACAGCGGATATCATACTGATGGATGATAACTTCGCCACCATAGTTGCAGCAGTTGAGGAAGGTAGAGTCATTTACAGCAATATCAGGAAGTTTGTATTTTTCTTGCTTTCCTGCAATGTTGGTGAAATACTGATTATATTTTTAAGCATACTGTTCAACCTGCCAGTGCCCTTGGTGCCGATTCAGCTTCTGTGGGTAAACCTAGTAACAGATAGTTTCCCTGCTTTGGCACTAGGAACGGAAAAGGGCGAACCGGACATCATGAATTTAAAGCCTAGGGATGCCAAGGAACCCATACTTGATAAAGTGATGATTGCAGGCATTTCTGTTCAAAGTATCTCCTTATTCGCAGCAGTCATGACTGCATATATATGGGCTTTAAACAAGTATGCAGGCAGCATATTTGACCCTTCAGAGGAAGGCTTGATGATTGCCAGAACGGTTGCCTTTGCCACTTTGATTTTGGCAGAGCTCATCAGGGCATACTCCAGCAGGTCTGAAAGATATTCAATTATCAAGATCGGCGTATTTACCAATAGATCAATGGTGACAGCTACCGCTGTTTCCTTGTTGCTGCTATTTGCGGTAATATATATACCAATTCTTGAACCAATATTTAAAACCTATGCACTTCAGCTAAGTGACTGGGGTGCAATCATTGTATTATGCATGGTACCTTTATTGGCAGGAGAAATAAACAAATTTATACTAAGCAGAAGAGCTGCAAAGGCGCAGTAGCATGATAAACGGGGAGAATCGTAGGATTTTCCCCTATTTATTTACTGCCATTTGCAAAGCAAATCCAGGCAAAAGGGGAAGCCCTCGAAGGGCTGAGACTTTTATTTATTTATGCAAGAATTGAAATGAGACAGCAAATGATTTAATATACTAATATATACCATAATAAATTGGTAATATAATAGGGGATGTGATATTATGTTTCCTATAACACATATTTGGTTTGCGGAAAAGGTAATGGGATTTCGGGATAGCAGCTTGGTTTTGGGAGCTATTTTTCCCGATATCGTCATAACAGGTTGTCTTGATTATATGCAAACCCACTACTGTGGTTTTGAGCTTTATCATAAGCTTGGGGGCAGTCGTTCTGCTTTCGCGAAAGCCATGATTACCCATACAATTTATCCAAAGGGCTTAGACTATTACGGGGATGAATGCTATCAATCAGGCTACAAGGGGTATTGTTTTCAAAAGGGACAATCCATTGTGAATCAAGTGATCGATGCATGCAATATACCAGAAAGCTTTGGACTTTGGAAGGCTCATAATTTTATTGAAATGGGTATAGAGCTTAATAT
>JAQSYB010000177.1 GCA_029256365.1 Clostridia bacterium | reverse complement strand
CCAGTTGGTACAGGCTTTATAGATACATATATGAGTTATGTTGAGAAAAACAGCAATGGCATTGAGATTATGTATGAAACAAGGGCTACAGAAATCATAATGGAAAATGGCAAGGCTGTAGGAGTAAATGCAGAAGGCAAAGACGGCAATGTAGTATTAAAAGCTAATAAGGGTGTAGTTGTTGCTGCTGGTGGTTTTGGTGCAAATATTGAAATGAGAGACACCTACAATAAAACGTGGCCAACTCTAACAAGTTTAAAAACAACGAATCATCCAGGTGCTACTGGTGACGGTATGCTTATGGCAGAAAAAATAGGAGCAAACTTAATTGGAATGGATAACATTCAACTGCTTCCTATGGGAGATCCAGTAACAGGAAGCCTAAGCGGCAACATTGAGCAAGGTGTAGAAAATCGTATCTTTGTAAACAAAGATGGCAATCGCTTTGTAGATGAAGGACAGCGCAGAGATGTCATGACAAAGGCGTTGTTTGAGCAAAAGGATACAACGATGTGGGTTATTGTTGATAAGCACTCATATCCAACAGGAGATGTTAAAAATAACTTTAATGAATCTATAGATGAATTGGTTGCACAAGGTAGAGCATTTAAAGCAGATACATTGGAAGACCTAGCAAAGCAAATCGGTGCCAATCCAGAAAACCTTGTTAAGGCAGTAGAGGAATTTAACAAAGCAGTAGAAAAAGGTGGCAAGGATGCACTTGGAAGAACACTTTTCAAAGATAAGCTAGATTCAGCGCCATACTATGCTGGTGCTCGTGTGCCAACAGTACACCATACAATGGGTGGAATTCAAATCAACACAAGTGCACAAGTATTAGATAAGGATGGCAAAATCATACCAGGTCTATACGCAGCAGGGGAGACTACTGGCGGTGTTCATGGAAGCAATCGACTTGGTGGAAATGCCTTGGCTGATATGACTGTATTTGGTAGAATTGCAGGCGAAAGTGCTGCTGCAGGAAAATAAAATAATCGTAATTCAGCTTTAACAATCACAAAGCGCTGCATCCCCTTCAAATAGATGCAGCGCTTTTTTATGTGCACATTTCATTAACCATTCATTAAGCTTTGGCATATGATGTAATAGCTTTATTTTAAAGGAGTGGTTTGTAAATGAATTCATATAATAAGAATTGGCCATTTATGCAGATGCCTTCATATGGACAATCTTATAATTGTCCTATGAATCCGGGCTATGTGTGCCCATTCTATCATAATATGAGAGCTGATAATCCATACGTAGAAGATGATTATGCAGAGTATGAAGAATTCGAAGAATTTGATTATGAAGATGTGGGTGATGATGATTTGGAGGATGACGACATGATGCGTCAGAATCCACAGGATATCAATCGAATCATGGCACTTATCAATAGACAGTTTAACAGTTATTTTACAGAGCTTCGAAGATATGGAGTTCAACAAATAGTAGCTCGTAATATTTTTAGAAATATCGTGACCTACGTTCTGCGAAATGCAAGCAGCTACACTGGAACGATTGGTCAGAGAACAAATGCAATATTCAATGCATATCGTCGTGACAATGCTAGGAATTTTATTATACTACGGGGCTTTGGAGTTCCAGAAAATAGGATCAATCAGATTATTCGTGACATTATCCGATTTACTTTGGAAAACATGGGGTCGCAGCCAACTGTAGGCTGGAGTGAGTGGGAGGATTTAGGCGGCATCATTACTTCAGGTCCCGCAGTAGCTTCATGGCAGCCCAATCGATTGGATGTATTTGCCAAGGGTCAGAACAATGCTCTATGGCATAAATGGTGGAATGGAACACGATGGAGCGATTGGGAGAACCTCGGAGGGGTGCTTACTTCATCTCCAGCAGCAGTTTCCTGGGGACCAAATAGGATAGATGTATTTGGAAGAGGTCAGAACAATGCATTGTGGCATAAGTGGTGGAACGGAACAACCTGGAGTGAGTGGGAGGATCTTGGCGGAGTTTTAACCTCAGATCCAGCAGTAGCTTCATGGCAGGCAAATCGTTTAGATGTATTTGGAAGAGGCCGAAATAATGCATTGTGGCATAAGTGGTGGAATGGAACAACCTGGAGTGAATGGGAAGACTTAGGTGGCGTTCTTACTTCTGCTCCTGCTGCAGTATCTTGGGGACCAAATAGAATAGATGTATTTGGTCGAGGTACAAACAACAGTCTGTGGCATAAGTGGTGGAATGGTTCAAGCTGGAGTCAATGGGAGGACTTAGGTGGAGGTAACATTGGTTCTGCACCGGCAGCAGCATCAACGGGTGTAAATCGTTTGGAGGTCTTTGCAACAGGAAGAAACAATAATTTGCTATTTAGAACATGGAATGGCACCCGTTGGAGTGATTGGCAATCACTAGGAGGGATGTTAACCTCAGAACCTGGAGCAGTTTCTTGGGGTGGAAACAGATTGGATGTATTTGCAAAAGGACAAAACAATCACCTTTGGCATATCTGGAGACCATAAATCGGGATAACATTAAAGTAAGAGGCAGACCAATGCTTGCCTCAAATTGATGACTAACTCTCAAAAATAAAAGCATTGTATACAGTGCAAAAATATACAGCTTGGTTGTACTTGGCTGCTTGCGAGACTAAAAAGTCCTACCTGATTCAATGAGGCATCCGTGCCTCTGAATCAGCGTCTGACATCGTGTCAGACTTACGAACTTTGTAGCCTCACTTCGCAGAGTACAATCAAGCTGTATAAAAATGCACCTTACACAAAGCTTTTATTTTTAACACACTTTATCAGCATTCTAAGGAAGAGCAATGTTTGCCTCTTATTCACTAATTGTATTTTATTTATTATCAGCATTTAAAATTTTAAAATTTCTTATCAGAAGCCCTTTCCCTCTCCAGCTGAAGTTTCTATTTCCATATCTTCTTTTAAATTCTTTGTTGGAGATTTCTTGCAGCTCTTGATATGCAATACTGTCCTTGATGTTTTCGGTGAATTCGAGGATAGGCGTACATTTTACATTTATGTTATGTGGGCACACATCCTGACAGATATCACATCCAAAAACCAAGGAATCTTTTTTTAGTATTTCTATTTCCAATTCTGAAAGCTCGCCTTTTTTTTGTGTAAGATAAGAACGACAAACCAAGGGATTGATATCAAAATTACCAAGTATCGCACCACCAGGACAGCTTTTTACACATGCTCCGCACTTCATGCAGGTTTTATCAAGGGGTTGATCTGGTTCAAAGGCAAAGTTGTTGATGATATATCCAATGAATACATAAGAACCATATTGATCAGTAATGATATGAGAATTCATGCCAAAATAACCTAAGCCTGCCTTGTAGGCCAAGAATCGGTCTGCCAGGGGGCCACTGTCTACAAAAGCCTTATATTCAAAGCCTGAAATTTTATTTTCTAAAAATTTACCAATCATATCTAGTTTGTTTTTAATTATGAGATGATAATCCTCAGAAAAACTGGACTTTGATAAATTTGATGTCTCATTACAGCCGATAAGGTATGGAAACAAACAGACGATTACAGATTTTGCACTTTCTAATGTCAGTTTTGGATTGATTCTACGATTGATATCCTGTTCCTCAAAGCCTGTTATATGACCTTTGGCCAATCTCTTGCTCCATCGCTCTTCAAGCTCTTGATATGGACCCGCAGATGCGATTCCGACATCCTTTATATTTAATGTTAAGCAAAATTCCTTCAGCGCATTTTTCACGATTTTCGCTCCTTCAAGCATTGTTGCTAATATTATACCATTATGATGAGAATAAGATAAAATGAAACGACAACAATTTTTTAATAAAACATACAATAGTGGTAGATAATAGAGAAGTTATGGGGCTCAAAATAATATTTAATAGAATCTATGGAATTTTGAAGTAAAACACCAATTAATTTCGTATATACTTATGATAGGAAATATGTCATGATAGTAAAGTCGTTTTAATGAATAAAGCATTTACCAAGGAATGTTAATATAATAACCAACTCATGAGGAGAGGAGTGGCCAATTTGGAATTTATAACACATGCAATGGAATTATTTACGCAAGCAAATATAATTGTTGAAAAAACAGTAAGCAGCGGAGGCGGCTTGGCATATATCATCATGTTTTTAATTTTATTTGCAGGTGCTGCCTTTGTTTTTACAGCACCAGTACTTCCTAGTATTTCACTAATATTTTTGGTAGCATCGCTTTGTGTAGCAGGTTTGCTAAACCCGGTTTTATCATTTGTTGTGCTCATTGCGGCTATTTCTCTAGGAGATTTAACCTCATATTTTATAGGAAAAGCAATTAGACATAAGCTGATCAACAATCAAAAGATTCCCTTTATTAAGGTAGAGCATATCAACAGCACAAGAAAACTTTATGATAAAGCTGATTTTATAGCTATCGTATTGGCAAGATTTACCCCTATGATTGGCTC
>JAQSYB010000176.1 GCA_029256365.1 Clostridia bacterium | reverse complement strand
ATATAGTTTAGAAAAAGCTTGCTGGGAGCAATGATCATAAAGTTCTCAGGCTTAAAGCTTTTTTCATGGGTATATATCAGATATGCGATTCTATGTAAGGCTATGGTAGTCTTTCCGCCCCCCGCAGCCCCTTGCACGATCAAAGGCTTCCACATATCAGCCCGTATTACACGGTTTTGCTCCGCTTGTATAGTGGATACAATCTCCTTCAAACGATTGTCAGCACTGGAGCCTAATGAGGCCTGCAAAAATTCATCACTGGTGGTGATGTCTATATCAAACATCTCCTCCAACTTACCTTCATTAATGGAGAACTGCCTCTTTACTAGCAGCTGCCCTTCTACATCGCCCTCGGGACTGTAGTAATGGGCATCTCCTAAGCGTTCTTCATAGTATAAGTTGGCAACCGGTGCACGCCAATCAACTATGATCAGCTCCTGATCCTCTTCTCTTATAAGTGCCATTTTGCCTATATAAAGCTTTTCACTGTTGTCCTTCTCTTTTTCCTTAAAATCCACTCTGGCAAAATAGGGCTTACTCCTTGCTGCAACCAAATTACGCAGCTTTACATCTGCTCTGTCTTGCAGCATTGAGCCAATCATTAAATCTATATAGGATTGGCTGCTTTCTGAGCTATAATGTCTTTTTCCCCGTTCTATATCATTGTCCAATTTGCTTTTACGAGCTGTCATAAGGCTTAAGCTTTGCTCAACGTACTCTAGGGTATAGTTTAGTCTCTGCAGCTCCTCTTTATAAGCAGGATGATTTTTTGCAGACATTTATGTACCTCCTTGCAAAATAAGGTATATGGAAGAAATAAATTTATAAGCCCCCGATATTATGTATCAGGGGCTTCAGATTATACTATTGCAATTCTCTTTTATACAGCGTTACCAATCCGCTTATGTTTCTAACGGTATTCTTTTCACTGATATAGAGTCTTATTTTACCAGATAGCTTTTTGTTATAGCTTACCCTATATTCCTTTTTAAAAAACTTATAAATAAGAGGGTTTTGATTGTCAATATTCTCTAAATTAATGTGTGTTATCATACTGCCACTCCTTTCACTACAGCACCTATCTGTAGCTGAAAAACACCTGTGGGAACGAGTTATAAACTTTGTAAATAAATCCTATCATTTAACTATATGCATGTCAACTTTTTATTAGTAGAGAAAGTTTAATTTAATATTCTTGTAACAAACTAAGCTGCGTATCGTTTATTCACTCCTGTCCTGCCCTCCCCCAAATCTATCTTTCAGTGCTGACAATACATTGCACAGCAGCCATCACCATGTCTGCACACCTTAAGACAAATTTGTGTATTGTTTTTTTCCTTCTTTATAATATAGAATATTAAAATCTCATAAAAAGCGAAACCTTTTTAGAAAATTAAAAGAACTTAAGGAGCATAGGAAATGCTTCGGATTTTTAAATAATATGGAATAGAAAATGAGACATGTACAATCACATGTCTCATTTTCTATGTTTGCCAACCCACACATGGGTCTAAATTTACTTGCTTATTTCATATGGCTTAAGGAATTTCTCTACTTCGATTTCCTTATTGTTTTCATCCATTACAGGTACCTTTGTAAATACCCAATCTGTTAGTTTAGCAGTATCAACACCTGCATCTATAAATGGCTGTGGATTTAACACAAATACAATATCCTTATCATTGGTGCTCATATCCTTAGCCCATTCAAACATATTGCCATTTCCTAGTGCTACACCATAATGATCAAGCTTCGCATGATAACCGATAGCTTCTCTGTTTGTATCAACTAGCTGCTTAAAGGAGTCTGCTGCTGTTGCATCTGCCTTCGCTGCTGCTTTTGGGCTGCCAAGCTCTGCTGCTATTGTAATCTTATTGTTTGCTTGGTTATAGGTGTATATTTCTGTTGGAAGCTTTGCTGCATCAAGCCCAGCACTGATAAAAGGAGTTGCATCAAATTCTATCGCTGCATCAGGAGTGCCTGCTAAGTCTTTGCTCCATAGGAATCTTTCTCCGGCTGGGGAAGTAAGGGACCAGCTGTTGCTTGCTTCATCAGCAGCAACCTCGCCAGACATCTTCGTTACCAAAGCCTCAAATGATGTCTTTGAAACATTTCCAATCACATCAGTTTGCTGGCATGCTGTAAAGGTAAATACAATCACCATTGCTAGAGCGGTTACAATTAATAATTTAACTTTCATTTTTCATCCTCCAAATTCATTATTTCATCATTTTTTCAATCGTTAATAACAATTCATCTAATACTTCAGTCTCTCCAGATTGCAGTCTATTTGCTACACAGCTTTTCATATGGTTTTCCAGCAGCAATCTGCTGACAGATTTCATGGCTGATTGCACTGCAGCAATTTGATTCAATACATCATCACAGTAAATATCTTTATCAATCATTCCTTTGATGCCTCTTACTTGACCTTCTATTCGGTTCAAGCGAGATATTAAGGAGGATTTCATTTTTTGAGATCTGCTGGAGGTTTTGTGGCTGCACCCTTCCAAGCAGGATACACCATCACCGCAAGATTCTTCCTCACAACAGCCTGTACTTTTTACTTTATCATCTGCCATTTTATACACTACCCTTCAAACAATCTAGATGTTCTTAATTTCTATTACATCATAGCCTGCATCGTCAATTGTTTCTATGAATACGCTATCTTCTATGCTGCCGTTCATTTCAACCAATGCATTTTTGTTTGCAAGATCCACCTTGGCATCAACAACACCATCTAGAGCCTTTAAAGCCTTTTCAACACGACCGGAACAGTGCCCACAAGTCATACCTTCGATAAATATTTGTTTTTTCATTTTACTTTCCTCCATATCATTTTGATTTTATTTATAAGGCTTAAAGCCCTTGAGTCTCAATGCATTTGACAATACGGACACCGAACTCATCGACATCGCCGCTGCCGCGAAAACAGGATTGAGCAATGGACCGCCAAAGGCATATAATACACCTGCTGCGATCGGAATCCCTGCTATATTATAAGCAAATGCCCAGAATAGATTTTGTTTTATATTTCGAATGGTGCTCTTACTAAGCTGGATTGCAGTGGGAACATCCATTAAGTCACTTCTCATCAGAACGATATCAGCTGATTCCATGGCCACATCTGTACCTGAACCAATTGCGATACCGATATCTGCTTGTGCCAGTGCAGGAGCATCGTTTATTCCATCTCCAACCATGGCTACCTTTTTGCCTTCAGCCTGCAGCTTCTTTACTTCACTGGCTTTATCCTGGGGCAATACCTCTGCCAGTACTCTATCTATACCAACCAGCTTCGCGATGGCTTCTGCAGTTCTACGGTTGTCACCAGTAATCATAGCAACCTCAATGCCCATCTTGTGCAGCTTCTCTATTGCTTTTGCACTACTTTCTTTGACTACATCCGCCACTGCAATGATGCCTGCTAAGTTGTTTTCTATTGATATATACATTGGTGTTTTGCCTTCAGACGCCAGTTTGTCAGATTGTTCTTCCAGCTTTTCTAAGGATATTCCTCTATCCAGCATCAGCCTTCTATTGCCGAGCAGCATTTGCTTGCCATCAATGCTTACCTCTATGCCATGACCAGGTATCGCATTGAAGCTGTCCAACTTCTTTATTTCAAGCCCTTGCTTTTCTGCGCCTCTCACTATCGCCTCACCAAGGGGATGCTCTGAACCTTTTTCTGCCGATGCTGCCAGCTGCAATATCAACTTCTCATCTATTATTTCAGTTGTTACGATATCTGTAACCTCTGGTCTTCCTTCTGTTATCGTTCCTGTTTTGTCGAAAACGATGGTATTGATTTTATGAGTTGTTTCTAATGCTTCTCCGCCTTTGATTAGTACGCCATACTCTGCACCCTTGCCTGTTCCTACCATAATTGCTGTAGGAGTCGCCAAGCCCAAGGCACAAGGGCAAGCAATTACCAATACTGCAATAAATACCTTCAGTGCAAATACCGCATCCTGCCCTGCCAACAACCATACGATAGCTGAGACTAGTGCAATAAGAAATACGATTGGTACAAAGTACCCAGAAACGATGTCCGCCATTTGTGCGATTGGAGCCTTAGAGCCTTGCGCATCTTCTACAAGCTTGATGATCTGAGCCAAAGCAGTATCGCTGCCTACTTTGGTAGCTTTAAATTTTATAGAACCATTCTTATTAATGCTTGCTGCAAATACCTTATCCCCTGCTTTCTTTTCAACTGGCATGCTCTCTCCAGTCAGCATGGATTCATCGATAGAAGTAAGACCTTCTACAACCTCGCCGTCAACAGGTATTTTCTCACCTGGCTTAACAACTATAATATCTCCAACTTCAACCTCTTCTATAGGTATTTCTATTTCCTTATTGTCTTGAATTACAACAGCTGTTTTTGGAGCCAAGCCCATGAGCTTCTTAATGGCTTCAGAGGTTCTTCCTTTCGACACAGCCTCTAAGGATTTTCCTAAAAGTATTAGTGTAATGATTACGCCCGCTGTTTCAAAATATAAATCATCAACATATTCAAAATATCCGATAGAAATTCTCCAAGT
>JAQSYB010000175.1 GCA_029256365.1 Clostridia bacterium | reverse complement strand
CTTACAATTCGATTCATTTAAAGAAGAGGATATCGAAGTTTTGACACCTATTATGAAGCGAGCATTTGATGAGGATACGCGAAGGCATTTAAATGAGCCGTCTGGAGGACCTGAAGGGTACGATAATGGGGAGTTCTTACGAAAATACGCACTTAATGAGGCATCAGATGCATATAAAGTTTCAAAGGATGGATGCCCCATTGGTTCAGTTATAGTTTGGATAAGAAAAGATAATGTGAACTTCTTAGGGAATCTCTTTATCGATCCTGATTTGCAAGATAGGGGAGTAGGACTGACAGTTTGGAGATTCATAGAATCAAAGTATCCTAATACCATTAAATGGTGTACTGAGACTGCCGGATTCTCGAAACGTAATCATAATTTTTACGTTAACAAGTGTGGATTTAAAATTGTGAGAATTGAGAATCCAAGAGATAAGCATAATGAAAGTTATTATATGGAGAAAGAGATGAAGTAGAATCAACAATTAATATGTTTCTTAAGACCGTGGCATCATTGCCACTCTTGACTCCGCGGGGCGCAGTACTCAGTAGAACAATACGCTCGCGTTGTTCGTGTGTCCGACTCAGCGGCATCGTGAGTGCGGAACGTTACATGTCATATCGGCTAAGTATACTCTAGGGAAAGTCAGGAGGGGCTTTGTATGATGACTATTGAGAGTGAAGAAATAGTAGTAAGAAAAGCAGAAATCCATGACATTGGGGGAATAGCACCCTTATGTTCACAATTGGGTTATCCTTGCACATTTGAAGAGATTAATGGAAGAATCAATGAACTCATGAATGATGACGAACATGTAATTTACGTTGCTGTAAACTCCGAAGGCAATATTGTCGGGTGGATTCATTCATATATTTACAAACTTTTCTATGCAGAAAGAGCTGCTGAAATAGGAGGACTTGTGGTTGATGAATTCGTTAGAAGGCTAGGCGTAGGGCGTAAATTAATGAAGGCAGTGGAGGAATGGGCTAGATTAATGGAATGTGTGGTTTTAGGCTTGCGATCCAATAGCAAGAGAGTAGAAGCGCACAAGTTTTATCAAGACATGGGATATGAGAAAGTGAAAGAGCAATATAGATTTATGAAGCATCTATAATGTTTAAAGGGCATGGGGGTGGAGCCGGCGATAAATCTTATAACAATGCACACCGATTGTTTGTGATAAACTATTCAATTACTTGAAGATGAAAGAACTATTCCCGCCACTCCCAATAACACCAGGAGGTAAGATGAAAAAGAAGCATTTTATCACAATATTTATTGTAGCAGTCATATTTTTAACACTATGGTTTTCTGACTTTTTACCAAAGCAGATTGTAAAAGTTGTTGCGGGTAACTATATCTCCAACCAAGTAGATGGTGTAGATTATAAACTCAAAGATGTTGAGTATTCACCGGCACATGATTGCTATTTTGCATACTATGTAAATGAAAAGGAACCAAATGCGAGAACAAGAAATATAGGAGTATATTATCGTTGGTTTCCAGTAAGTGTGTATTTTGACTCTGCATATCCTGGGTAATGTAATATTATCAGTAGTTTTATTTAAGCACATCTCTTCTATGTTGTGCCGTGATTGGTGGTAAATAAAGGTTATTTTTATAATATACTTTACCTATAATCATTTTTTATATTGCTGAGAATTATCCCATATCTTACTATTTAAGGTAAGTAAATTTGTATAAGGAGATGGGATTATGTTTAATGAACTCAAAAAATATATAACCAAACCTGAATTATATGCCCCAAGCACAAATAAATTTTGGGATGATGATCATATCTCAAAAGGTTTGTTGGATGCTCACCTAAATCCAAATTGGGATGCGGCAACGCGCAAACCTGAATTTCTCGATAAATCAGTAAATTGGATTTCAAAAATTGCACCATCATCTCAATATAGATTTTTACTTGATTTAGGCTGCGGCCCAGGATTATATGCAGAGCGGTTTAATAATGCTGGATACTCAGTTACAGGAGTGGATTTTTCTAAGCGCTCCATTTCGTATGCAAAGGAACAGGCATCGCTTAATAAAAGCAATATCGTGTACCATTACCAAAACTACTTGACAATTGATTATGTAGAACAGTTCGATGTAATAACATTGATATACTGTGATTATGCAGCGTTATCAATTGGGGATAGGCTTATTTTATTGAGAAAAGTACATCAAGCATTAAAGCCAAAGGGGAAATTTATTTTTGATGTATTTACACCTCTTATGAGAAAAGCTGAAAGTAGTTCAAGGCCATACTATGAAGAGAGTGGATTTTGGAGCGAAAAGCCACATATTTGTTTTGAATCCGTTTATCAATATGATGATGAAGATAATACAGAATTAAGGCAATCTATTGTGTTAACCGAAGAAACTGTAAATTGCTATAATATATGGGACCATTTTTTTACTAAGGAAACACTGTTATCAGAAATTCAAACCATAGGTTTCAATTCATTTGAATTTTATGGCGATATTGCGGGAAAGGAATTTTCAGATACAGGAGAAACTATCTGCGCTGTTTTTACAAAGTAGAAGCTTCGGATTGAATAGCAATATGAGGATATAAAGAAAAGCAGCTTATATAATATTGTACAATCAATAAGAGGGGGGCGCTTAATGAATAAATGTCCTTACTGTCAAAATGAACTGAAAAGGGGCTTTGTTGAAGGGGATGCAAGATCCCAGTTGAAATGGGCACCAGAAAATATAAGCAAGCACCCTTTGTGTAGAACCTTAAGTGATGAAGATAGTTGTATTGTATTAACTAAGTTTGGCTGGCTGAACAGTTTAAGTCGTGTTGAAGCCGATTATTGTGAAAGCTGTAAAAAGATTATCATTGATATTAAATAAAATGTGGTTATAATGGCAAAAAAGTTAGAATAAGAAACGCTGAGGACAATCCTCAGCGTTTCTTATTTCAGTAACCTACCTATTCCATTTTCTCTCCATTATCTACTACAATCTGTGCTTCAAATATAAAAGCGTTGTTCATACGGGCAACTGTCCTGAAAAAGCTTAAAGGGACATAGGTCCTGCCTTCAACTATTGTTGGGGCAGCCCCAAGCTGGATTGGTGCAGTTTTCATATAATGATAGCTGTCTAAACCAATTCTTAGTGAGATATTTTTGTCTAGAAAAGCACTTTTGATATTGTTGTCCCAGGTTACTTCAAATCCCAAGGCTTCAGATATTGCACGAAGCGGAACCATGACATTGCCATTATTGTCGCTATATGCAGCTGGTGCTTCAATCTTATTGTTATTCACAATGATATCCATTGAAGAAACATCTACAGGTAAATCAACAATTGGTGGGGCTTCAATTTGTGATAATACAATTATTTTATCAGGGGTTGTTTGTGCTGGGATGCTTTTTGTTGAGGCGCCATAGAGAACGATGAGCTTTCTATTTGCTAGGACACCTTTAAAAGCTGTTCCATCCTGCAATATGATTTCTGTTTCATCAGATATATTTAATTTTAAGAATTGATCAGAGCTGAGTAAATTCTCATCAAATAAATCAACTTTAACATTATAATCTTTATTATCAACGACAATTACTTCTGCATTGTATTGTGCTGGATAAATCATAATCATAGGGGCATTGGCATCGTAGTAGCCTGTAACAACTGAGCCTACAGCAATGGCTGCATTGTTCAAAACATATGTATGCTTTGAAAGTATGATATTTGCCTCTTCGCCATCTGAGCTTTCTACTAGGACAAATTTTGATCCTTCAACTCCTTCAAAATCTGTTATAGCTTTTACTGTACCAGTAAAAGAATTGAATTTGAATTTTTCCAGTGTAGGCAATTCTGCCTTAATTGGAGTTGCCTCTTGTACTTGATTTGCATCAAGGATCGGTATTGGTTTATCTGTGTTTGCTGCAAAGGCTGTAACTGTGCTTAGGGATAGAATAGAAGCAGCTAATATTCCAGCTAGTAATTTTTTAGTTTTCATAATGTTATCTCCTTTTCAAAAAGAATATATATTATTAAAGACTGGAATTAAGCAAAAAAGTTCCGGATAAATCTATTGGTGAAAGTATGATATCGGTGCGATGAAAAATGGTACAAATAGTATTATTAATCATACTATAAAGCGAAGGTAGACATGCATAACGGCGTAATGCTTTTATGCTTATACCAAATTTAAATAGAAGGTGATTGAATGCAAGAAGAAGCAAGATTAACTGGAACGGTAATATACCCAGATGATCCAGAGTATTGGCAGGCTCGTATGAACTGGAACCCATTTACCAATGCATTTCCCATCGTATTTGTATTTGCTCATAATGATGAGGACGTGGCAAATGCCGTCAAGTGGGCCCGTGAGAAGGGTGTACCTATACGGATGCGAAGCGGCAGACATGCTCTAGCGAAAGATTTCAATCAGACAAACGGTGGAATAGTCATAGATACCGGCCTAATGACAAATGTCGAGCTGGATAAAAAACATCTTATTGCTACTATTCAACCTGGAATTCGAGTAGGAGTACTTGTGAGGATGCTTGCGCAGGAAGGAATCCTAGCTCCCTTTGGAGA
>JAQSYB010000174.1 GCA_029256365.1 Clostridia bacterium | reverse complement strand
CCGATACCCATGTAAAGAAGTGTTCCCAGCCCTACGGATGACTTAACTGTGCCTGTATATTTGGTACCGGCCTCCGTAATTCCTAAGTGTAGTGGGTAATTTGTCTTTTCCGATATTTTAATATAGCTGTCTATAGAAAGCAGTACATCGGAGGATTTGATTGAGATAACGATGTTGTCATAGTTCATATCCTCCAGCAGTCTTACTTTGCTTATGGCACTTTCTACTAAGGCATCTGCAGTAGGTCCACCGTACTTCGCCAGCAGCTCTCTTTCTACAGAGCCTGAATTTACACCTACTCTAATTGGAATATTATGTTCCTTGGCCGCTTCAACAACCTTTCTTACCCTATCCACTTCTCCAATATTCCCTGGATTGATTCTTATTTTGTCTACTCCATTTTTAATCGCCTCAATTGCAAGTCTATAATCAAAATGTATATCAGCCACTAGAGGAATATGAATGGATTTTTTGATTTCCTTTATAGCTGCCGCTGCTTCCATATCTGGCACTGCGGCTCTAACTATGTGACAGCCCGCTTCTTCCAAGGCTTTTATCTGCTCAATCGTTGCTTTGATATCCTGGGTATGTGTATTGGTCATGCTCTGAATTGCTATGGGGAGATTATCTCCTATTTCAACAGAGCCTATCCTTACTCTTTTTGTTATCTTTCTCATACTGTCCCTCACTAAAATTTAAACACATCAAATTTTATAAAGTCTCTGTAAATAATGAGTGCTGATAAAATCATTAAAAGCACAAAACCTACAAAATGTACAAAGCCTTCCTTCTGAGGGTCAACTGGCTTTCTTCGAATGCCTTCAATGATTAAAAATATCAGACGTCCGCCATCTAAAGCTGGAAGGGGAAGTAAATTTACAATGAATAGGTTTAAGCTTAAGAATGCTGTTAAGCTTAATACAGCCAACAAGCCTGTTTTCGCCGCATCACTCATATAATATATAATTCCTACTGGGCCAACAACCTCCTCAGTGGAAGCCTTTCCAACGAAAAGCTTTCCAAGGTAATCTATCATTTGATAGGATACCGTTGTTGCTGTTTTTAACCCATTTCCGATTGAAAAGCCTTGATATCCGTAGGATGGCACTACGCCAATTACTGCTCCTTCAGTGCCTTCTTGTGTCTCTGGAGTCAATATTACCTCTCGAATCACACCATTCTTTTCAAGCTTCACTGAGGTTTGCTTGCCTGCATTTTGATTGACAAGAGGCTTAATTTGATCCCATTCTGTAACTGTAGATCCTTGAATCTCAACAATTCTTTCCCCTGCAACAATGCCAGCCCTACCTGCAGGTGCCGTCTCTATTACTTGTTTTATTACCGTAATCGGGGCAAAGGTTAGCGAAAAAATTAAGATTGCCAATACCAGATTCATGATTGGTCCAAATACAATGACCAGCAATCTTCGCCATACAGGCTTATTGTTAAAGGCTCTTGGATCTTGATTGCTCTCATCCTCGCCTAGCATTTTACAAAATCCGCCTAAGGGAAATGCTCTTATTGAATACAAGGTTTCCTTCCCTTGATATCCCCATATCTTAGGTCCCATTCCAACTGCAAATTCTTCAACTTTAATACCTGCCATTCTAGCAAATATGAAATGTCCAAATTCGTGTATTACGACCAATGCTGTAAAAACGATGATAGCTGTTATGAATGTTAACAAATATTACACCTCTTTTCATATAATTCAAGAGTTAATTTTCTTGCCCATTGATCTATTTCAATGATTTCTTCTAAGGTAGGATTATTAAGTGTTTCATGTTTTTCTAATACTGCGGTAATTAGTCTTGGTATATCCATAAAACCAATTTTTTCATTTAAAAACAATTCTACCGCAGCTTCATTGGCACCATTTACAGATATACAAGCACTGTCACCTAAGTGTAATGCATCATATGCCAGCTTTAAGCATGGAAACTTCGCTGTATCCGGCTTTTCAAAAGTAAGTGTACCTATTTTTCTTAAATCTAGCTTCTCACCTGCTATAGGCATTCTCTCTGGATATGTTAATGCATATTGTATTGGCAGTTTCATATCTGGCAGACCCAGCTGTGCAATGACAGACCCATCTACAAATTCTACCATGGAGTGAATGATGCTTTGAGGATGTACACAAACATCTATATCCTCTGCATTTACATCAAACAGCCATCTTGCTTCAATCACCTCTAAGCCCTTATTCATTAAGGTAGCAGAATCCACAGTTATTTTCTTTCCCATTTTCCAATTTGGATGATTCAGTGCATCTGAAAGTGTCACATGCTGCAGTTCTTCCAGGGTTCTGGTTCGGAAGGGTCCACCGGAAGCTGTTAATATGAGCTTGCTTAACTCCGATTTCTTGTTGCTTCCTATGCTCTGAAAAATTGCAGAATGCTCACTATCAACTGGAAGAATGCTGATATGATTTTCCTTAGCCTTTGACATGATCAGTCTGCCACCGGCAACAAGGGTTTCCTTATTCGCCAAGGCTATATTTTTTTTGTTCATTACTGCATGATATGTTGGTATTAAGCCAGCAATACCTACAATTGAAGAAACAACTGTATCTGCTTCTGATATTGTCGCTGCTGCTATCAATCCCTCTACACCGGCAGCCACCTCTGTTATTCCGCCGACACGACGTTTCAGCTCTGCATATTTTGATTCATCAAATACGACAACAAGCTTAGGACGGAATTCCTTTACTTGCTGTTCCAACAAATCTAAACTGGAATTGGCTGTAATAGCCTCCAAACGAAACAACTCTCTATTGCTCCTGACAACCTCCATAGTTTGCAGCCCTATAGAACCTGTAGAACCTAAAACGGATAATCTTTTCATTCTATTCTCCTTGGTATATTAAAAAATTTGTACAAAAAGAAAATAATAGTACACAACAGGCATTGTAAATAGTATACTATCAAAACGATCTAGTATTCCTCCATGCCCAGGTATTAAATTTCCAAAATCCTTGAGGTTTGTATTTCTCTTTATATAGGATGCCGCCAAATCTCCCAATTGAGAGAATATGCCGCATAATAGTCCAATTAAAACAAAGTTGTGTATTCCTATTTCACTGTTATAAGTGCCCATGATCACTCCAAAAGCAGTTGTCAAAATAACACTGCCAACAATACCACCTATGGCCCCTTCTATGGTCTTCTTTGGGCTGACAGCAGGGCAAAGCTTATGCTTGCCTATGGATATGCCTGTAAAATATGCAGCAGTATCAGTAAACCATGCTGTTAAAAATGGCAGCCATATCAAAATAGCGCTATTCTCTAGATGATTGATAAATAGGATATGTGCCAGTAAAAAACTGACATAAATAAAACCGAACAATGTATGTACAATTCCAGTTACACCACTTTTACGTGTAAAAATCTCATAGGTAAATAGTATGATAAGCATAAAAGCTGCAAGCTTGCTGAATATTTCAATTGTGGGGTAAAGCAGCTGCAGTATATAAAATGCGATGCAGAATAGATAGCCAATAAAATCAATGGTTTTTACTCCAGTAGCTTTTATTGCTCTGTAGTATTCATACATTCCGACTAGAGATAGTACTCCAGCGAATAAATATAAGTAATCACCCTTCACAAACAAAAATAAAGCAATTAAAGGCGCACCAACAATGGCGCTAATTATTCTCGTAAACATTTCATCCTCCGCTACTTAACTAATCCAAATCTTCTATCTCTTTTTTGGAACTCTATGATCGCCTTTTCCAGGTGCTTGCTATTGAAGTCCGGCCACATCTCATCTACAAAAACCAACTCACTATATGCACCTTGCCATAATAAGAAGTTGCTTAATCGTTTTTCACCACTGGTTCTTATAATCAAGTCTGGCTCAACATCACCTGAAGTAAATAAATAACTAGAAATCAAATCATCGGTTATTTGCTCCTTTGTTATTTTACCTTCCTTGTAATCTTCTGCAATCTCTTTGCAGGCATTTATAATTTCTGCTCTGCTTCCATAATTTAAAGCTATGTTAAATTGTATCCCTGCATTATTTTCCGTTAGGCTCACTGCCTTCTCAACTTCTTCTCTTGTACCTTTCGGCAGAGGGCTTAAGTCGCCTAAAATTTTTACTTTAACATTATTTTTATTCAGTTCATTTAATTCTTTTCGCATATATTCAATCAGCAGGTTCATTAAATAAGAAACCTCGTCAGTAGGTCTATTCCAATTCTCAGTTGAAAAAGCATATACTGTAAGAATCTCAATACCCAAATCACTACATTTTCTAAGGATTTCTTTCAAGGTTTCCATGCCTGCCTTATGCCCAAAAACCCGAGGAAGTGCTCTTTTATTTGCCCATCTTCCATTTCCGTCCATAATGATTGCTATATGCTTTGGAAGTCTTTCGCTATCAATTTCACTTTTCATTGTTTGCCTCCTTGTTTGCATATTTATAGGGCAACTATATTATACTATACCTTAACTAAATATACCAATTAACAGTTCTATTATCAACTCAATCCCTTTGCTTTAAACGGCTTTTAATAACAAATAATCCCCTCTAAATAGAGGGGATTATTTATCTGAATCTTGCAACTGTCAAGTGCACAGAGTCTTCATCCTGAATTTGCCTGACAACGATAGGAGTATTTTCTTTTCGTTCATCCTTTTTGTCCTGAAAAGGTGTTGATGTTTCATCTGTGGTTACATGATAACCATCCAGCATGGAAAGGGCTCGGTCAATCTCATACCCGATTGTATACGGAATTTTTGACTTCAAGCTTTAAACCTCCATTATTTCCTTTTCTTTTGCTTCAGCTGTTTTATCTATTTCTTTGATATACTTATCAGTAATTTTCTGAGTATCTTCTTCTGACTTCTTAAGCTCATCCTCAGTGATGTCGCCATCCTTCTTGTGCTTCTTCAGACTGTCATTAGCATCTCTTCTTATATTTCTAACTGCAACCTTTGCTTCCTCTGCCTGCTTCTTTAATAGCTTAACCAAGTCTTTTCTTCTTTCTTCAGTCAGCTGAGGTACAACAAGTCTTATGATTTTGCCATCGTTGGATGGATTCATACCCAAGTCTGATTTTTGAATCGCCTTTTCAATTGCAGGTATGGACTTCGAATCCCATGGACTGATGTTCAATACTCTTGCCTCTGGAGCTGTTACGCTAGCTAGCTGATTCAGTGGTGTATCCGATCCATAATATTCAACATGAATTCTGTCTAGTAATGCAGGATTTGCTCTACCTGCTCTGATTGATGCATACTCATGCTTAAGCACTTGCAGCGTTTTATCCATTTTCTCTTGAAGATTCTTTTCAATCTCTTTTATCATATTAGTTGTCCTCCTTTACTATTGTACCTATTTCTTCTCCCATGATTGCCTTAATAATATTATCTGGGTTTTTTAGGTCAAATACAAGTATTGGAATATTATTATCCATACATAAGGAAGCGGCTGTTGAATCCATAACACCTAGTCCCTTATTGATAACGTCTATATATGAAAGTGTATCAAATTTCTTTGCATGACTGTTCTTAACGGGATCACAGTCATATACACCGTCTACCTTCTTTGCTAGAAGGATAATCTCTGCTTCTATTTCAGCAGCTCTAAGAGCAGCTGTTGTGTCTGTTGAAAAATATGCATTGCCTATACCTGAAGCAAATATAACGACTCTACCTTTTTCAAGATGTCGTATGGCTCTTCTTCTAATATAAGGCTCTGCAATCTGTCTCATCTCAATTGCAGTTTGCACTCTTGTAGGCACTTCAATTCTCTCTAATGCATCTTGTAATGCAAGGGAATTAATCACCGTTGCAAGCATACCCATATGATCTGCAGTGGTTCTGTCCATGCCTTCGCCGCTTCTACCTCTCCAGAAGTTGCCGCCACCAACTACGATTGCTACTTCAACATCTAAAGCTCTAAGCTCCTTAACCTTATTTGCAATGGACTCTATGGTTTCTTGATTCAGTCCAAAGCCTTTTTCACCAGCCAAGGCTTCGCCGCTAAGCTTTAATATTACTCTTTTATACTTGGCTCCATCCATTAGAATTATACCTCCAATAATCTGTCGATCTGTTTTTTCCATGCATTGAAACGTTTAATTTACATTAATTTGTGCGAAATGCATTCGAAATAGCCTCTTTCATGTAATAATCCCACAATAGAAGCTCAGTATTTCAAATTAATCGTAGCATAAAGTTTCTACAAAAGCAAAATAACCTCTTATATTTAGAAAAAAAGAGAACACTAAGTGTTCCCTTTTTACTTTTTCATCTGACTCATAACTTCTTCTACGAAGTTGTCTTCCTTCTTTTGTAGTCCTTCACCCATTTCGTATCTTGTGAATCTTCTGATTGATAGGTTTTCACCTATTTTAGCAATTAATGAATTAAGAACAACTTGTATTGTCATATCAGGATTTTTAACAAATGGCTGCTCTAGTAAACAAATTTCTTTGTAGTACTTTTCAATTCTTCCTTCAACCATTTTATCTACAATCTTTTCAGGCTTGCCTTCGTTTAACGCTTGCTGTCTGAAAATCTCTTTTTCTTTTTCAATAACGGATTGCTCAACTTCATCTCTTGATACATACATAGGATTTGTAGCAGCTACCTGCATTGCCATATCCTTTACAAAAGCTCTGAAGTCTGCGTTCTTAGCAACGAAATCTGTTTCAGAGTTAACTTCGATTAGAACTCCTATTCTTCCACCGCCATGTATGTATGCTTCTACTATACCTTCACTTGCTATTCTACCAGCCTTCTTAGCTGCTGCAGCAAGACCCTTTTCTCTAAGTACCTCAATAGCCTTTTCGATATCGCCATTGGTTTCAACAAGTACTTTTTTGCAGTCCATCATTCCTGCGCCAGTTCTTTCTCTTAACTCTTTTACTGATGAAGCAGTAACCATGTTATGTACCTCCTAAAATTATTAATTTGCATTTGTTTCA
>JAQSYB010000173.1 GCA_029256365.1 Clostridia bacterium | reverse complement strand
CTTACCACGGTGGTTCAGGATTTTAAAGAAATTGGCAGGGTAGCGGCAGAGAAGCTTATTAAAATGCTAAACAATGAAACTGTAGAAACGGTGGATTATGTACCTTATAACTTTAGAATAAGGGAAAGTATATAGATATAAAATATAAAAACTATAAAGTATGCCCATTTTTGAATACACTTAATCAAATATGGGTATTTTTTTGAAGAAATATCCAAAAACATATTTACTTAATGAAAGGTTAGTAATATAATAGCATTAAAGACTACGAAAGCGCTTTCGTATATCGGATATTACAACAAGCTCATCAGTAATACCTGATAGCCCGACAATTGGACAGTACATATAATCTGAAAACAAAAAATAAAGGGGGAGCAAAATGAAAAAGAGAATTTTATCTAGTGTAATTGCTCTAGTTATGCTGCTCAGTTTGTCACTGACAGGCTGCAGTACTACTCCAAGTACAACTCCGACAACAACACCAGAGGCTACAGTGGAACCTGCCAAAACAATTACGATTGAGTTCATACACAGCCAACCGGAAGAAGAACGTGTGACTGCCATTCAAAAGAATATCGATGAGTTCATGAAAACAAATCCTGGTATAGTAGTAGAGCAGGTACCCGTCCCAGAAGACAGTTACATGACAAAGCTTACTACACTAATAGCCTCAAAGCAGCTTCCGGCAATAATGGAATCAAATATTGACTGGGGAAGATTGCTGAATTCTGAAGGCGTAATTGATGCAAAAGCACACACTGAGGTTATTAATACTAAGGGCAAGGATGCATTCTTCAAAGGTGCATTGGAAATATTGCAGGCTCCAGACTCTTCAGACTACATTGGCGTACCTGTTTCCGGATGGGTAGCGGGTATATGGTATAACAAGGCGTTGTTTACAGAAAAGGGCCTTGAAGCACCTACTACTTGGGATAACATTCTAAAGGCTGCAAAGACATTGAATGATCCTGCAAAGAAGAAGTATGGAATTGTATTTGCAACGGAAGAATCTGATTTCACTGAGCAAACCTTTACACAAATTGCTCTATCCAATAATGCAGAGCTATTTGATGCAGATGGCAAGCCAAGGTTCAATTCCCCTGAAATGAAAGAAGCGATCCAGTTCTATAAAGAACTTTATAAATACTCACCACAAGGCTCCAATGGAGTTACACAAGTAAAAGACGCCTTTGTAGGCGGCAATGCTGCAATGGGTATCTATTCGACTTATATAATGGGTGCATTGTATGAGCAAGGAATGGCTGACAAGATTGGTTTTGCAGTGCCAGAGAATAAATCGGCAGCAGGCTTTGGTATGCTTACAACACTTGCGGTTTCCAATATGGTAAGCGCTGAAGAGAGAGAAGCAGCAAAGAAGTTTATAGGCTTTATGTTAGAAAAACAGAGCAATATAGCATGGCTGCACATGTCTCCTGGCGGTGCAAATCCTGTGCTGAAGGAAATAGCAGCAGATGAGCAGTATAAGTCAAATGAGCTTCTAAAAGCTTTTGGTGAAACATCCTCAAAGGTGCCTGAAGCCTTCAATGAACTAAAAATGCTAGGCTTTCAGGATGGAGAGTCACATCCCAAAATGGGTAATATTACAGCAAAATTGGTTATACCAAAAGCTTTAAATGCAATTCTTGTTCAAAATGCGAATATAGACAAAGAAATTGAAAAAGCGCAAAAGGAAATGGAGCAAATTGTAAACGAGTAGCATGATAATGCCGATGTTCCAATAGGGGCATCGGCATATTTTATAAGATTTGGGGGGGATGGAAGTGCCGCGAAAAAACACATTAAAAAAAGCGGAAGCAAGACTAGGTTTCTTATTCATTTTACCATCGCTTATTTTGATCGCATCTATAATAATTTACCCCTTATGCTACAACATAGTTCTTAGCTTTCATAAGGTGGCCTTAAATCCACTAAAACAGCCTAAGTTCATTGGCTTTAGCAATTATATGAACTTGCTGACGGATGGAGACTTTATTAAGTCTTTAATGCTAACTTTTCTATATGTAATCATAACGGTAGCTACTTCTACTACAGTAGGTCTTTTGATTGCCTTACTGATGAACAGAAAATTCAAAGGAAGAGGAATCGCTCGTTCCTTGGTGATTTTACCCTACGTTGCACCGGTTATATCCCTGGTATTTGTATGGCAATACATGTTTAATGGAATATATGGTGTTGCAAATTACTTAACCGTAGACAAATTACATATTTTTAATGCAGCACCTGCTTGGTTTGACCACCCGATATTATCAATGGTATTGGTAATACTTTTCGATACATGGAGAGTTTTCCCCTATAGCTTTATGATGATTTTAGCTGCTTTACAAGCTATAGATGGGTCCCTTTATGAAGCCGCTATGATAGATGGAGCAGGGTCCTGGAAGCAATTCTGGGCAATTACTCTTCCAGAAATAGCACCGGTCTTAGGGTCCCTCGTTGTTCTTAGATCCATTTGGAATTTCTATAAATTTGATGATGTTTACCTTCTAACAAAACAAGTGCCTATTATGGGTGTATATTTATATCAAACTGCCTTTTCAATCTATGACTTTGGCTTGGCGGCGGCAATCACTGTTGCTTTGTTTATTATAGTAATGACCTTTGTGCTGTTTGTAAAAAGGAAGGTGAGTCGCATATGAGTAATAAAAAGATTAAAGATCTTATCTTAAATATTCTCGTAATAGTAGTGATATGTGTTACATTAACGCCTTTTTACTTCATGCTGACTACCGCCCTAAAGACATCTCAAGGCTCTGTGGCATATCCTCCGCAAATATTCCCTACAGAGCTTACCTTGCAGCATTTTAAGGATATACTAAACCCTGCAATTTTCCCGTTTTGGCGATACTTCCGCAATAGCTTTTTTGTTGCTTTTACAACAGCGACCTTGGCAGTAATAATAGGCAGTATGGGTGCATACAGCCTTGCGAAATTAGATTTCCCAGGCAAGAAGCTATTTCAGGAAGGCTCCCTAGTCGTATATATGTTTTCAGGTATTTTACTGGTAGTGCCTCTTTTTAGAATCATATCCTCCGTGGGACTTTATAATAATAAATTTTCATTGGTAATTGCTTGTTTGGTAACGACTCTACCAGCTACACTTTTTATGCTAAGCAGCTACTTTACTACAATTCCGGTTTCTTTGGAAGAGGCGGCTATGATTGATGGTTTAAGCAGGCTTCAGGTTATTTATAAAATTGTTTTGCCACTATCTATACCAGCTATCATGTCGGTATTTGCCTATGTATTTATGATAGCCTGGAACGATTTTCTGTTTTCCTCCATATTTCTATCCACGCCTGACAACATGACCTTGTCTGTTGGACTACGACAGCTGTTCAGCTCAAAGGACTATGTATGGGGAAGAATGATGGCGGCATCCTTTTTAACAGCAATACCAGTAGTAATCATGTTTTCTATGATAGAGAGATTTATCACAGGTGGGCTTACTGCCGGTGGAGTCAAGGAATAAATTAGAGGGGGTAATATTATGCCTAGACAGCTAGTGGCAATAGAACCACGGGTTGCAAAATTACTAGAATATCAGGATAGAAAGCTACTTTCAAATGAGGTGCTGGTAAAGGTTGAATTCGCAGCGCCAAAGCACGGCACAGAGCTTACGGATTTCAGAGGGGCAAGTCCTTTTATAGATGAAAAGTATGATAGTGAGTGGCAGCTATTTGTCCCCCGTGAAGAGGATGACGACAGGGGAGTCAAATTTGGAGAATGGAACCTGGGCAATCAATGGGTAGGTATCATTACAGAAAAGGGTGAGGCTGTGACGGAGTATGAAATAGGAGATAGAGTTTGCTCCTATGGAGGAATCAGAGAAACCCATATTATAAATGCCGTAAATAATTTTAGATTGAGAAAGCTACCTAAGGGTGTGTCCTGGAAAAACGCAGTATGCTATGACCCTGCTCAATTTGCTCTTGCGGGAGTAAGAGATGCAAATGTGCGACCGGGAGACAGAGTTGCTATATTTGGCTTGGGCGCAATTGGCCAAATCGCAGCACAACTTTGTAAGCAAATGGGTGCCTTTGTAGTTGTGATTGACCCAATCGAAACAAGAAGGGCTGTAGCATTGAGAAATGGCGCGGATGTTGCGCTAAGCCCTATAAACACAGATGTAGGCATGGAACTGAAGAAGCTGACAGCGAAGCAGGGTGTTGATGCAATCATAGAAACCAGCGGACAGCCTACTGCGTTGCATAGTGCCTTGAGGGGTTTGGCCTATGGGGGCACTATAGCGTATGTGGCATTTTCCAAGGAATTTACATGTGGCCTTAATTTTGGCAAGGAAGCACATTTTAATAATGCAAAGATCATATTTTCCAGAGCATGCAGCGAACCAAATCCTGACTATCCGCGATGGGATAGAAAAAGGATTGAGGAAACCTGCTGGGAGATGCTTATAACTGGTCATTTGAACTGTGAGGAGCTGGTGTACCCAATCGTTGACTTTGATAGCTCGGCAGAAGGCTATATGCAGTATGTGGATAGAGAACCAGATTTGAGTATAAAAATGGGTGTAAGATTTTAGGGGGTGTAGTGATGAGATT
>JAQSYB010000172.1 GCA_029256365.1 Clostridia bacterium | reverse complement strand
CTCATTGTGAATGACCGAGGCATGATCTACTGCTTTTTCAAAGTCTAGAACAGGCTCCAGCACCTCATATTCCACTATAATAAGCTTAAGGGCAGCTTCAGCAGCAGCCTCATCCTCTGCCGCCACTGCAGCAACCTCATCCCCTATATACCTTACATATTCATCCAGTATAAATTTGTCATGAGGTGAGGGTTCTGGGTAACCTTGCCCTGCTCTTGTAACGATATTTCGAGGTACATTTTTATAGGTAAGCACACATTTCACACCATAAAGTCCTTCTGCTTGCTCTGTATTGATATTTTTGATTCTGGCAAAGGCATGGGGACTTCTAAGCACCTTTACAATCAAAGAATCTTGAGGTGCCAAGTCATCGGTATAGGCTGGTTTTCCATAGGACAAACCCATGCCTTCCTTTTTGGGAATGGACTTATTTACTTCTTTCACTTTGACACCTCCATATATTTCTGAACTGCTCTCAGCTGCCCTTGGTAGCCTGAGCACCTGCATAAGTTTCCCACCAGATAGTTTTTGATTTCATCCTCTGTTGGGTGATTCAGCTCATTCTTCATTGCTATAACTGTAAGTAAAAATCCTGGGGTACAAAAGCCGCACTGCGTAGCACCCTCCTGATTCATCATGTTTCCTATTTTGTCAGCCTCCTCTTGCACACCCTCTATGGTGGTTACTTGACGTCCATCAGCCTTTGCTGCAAGATAGGAGCATGAAGGTATTGGCTTTCCATCCAGCAAAACAGTGCATACACCACAATTTGCGGTTCCACAGGATTTTTTTACACTTGATATTCCACAGTCTTTCAGTACGTCATACAAAACCGCTCCAGGCATTGTTTCAATATCTCTTTTGCGGTTGTTTATTGTTAAATAAATCCTCACTGTAGCACCTCCATTACACATTTTTTTACCATGGCCTTGCACAATTCCCTCCTGTACTCTGCAGATCCTCTGATATCACTGCCAAATTGCAGTTCTTCAGCAACTAGAATCGACAAGGTCTCTCCTGCTGCTGCAGCACTGCCAATAGGCTTCAAAAAATACATCGCCCCTTTTGATAATTTGGCTCTTCCAGGTCTTGCACCTACACAAAGTCTTAATTGTCCTTCTACCAAGGCTGCTGCCATATTTAGAATCGAGAAATCTGTATGCGTCTTTTTTTCACATGCAAATACTGCACTTGAAATATTCTTCTTTATCAAAATCTTCAAGATGATATCCTTATCTATACTGCTGTTTAGATAGTGGTCCAGACCCATACATCCCCCTAGATACAGCTCCACCTGCGCATCCAATGCCAATAGTGTTGTAATGATGTCTGAAAATCCATATTTGCCATAGATAGCGCCTCCTATTGTAGCAACATTTCTTACTTGTATACCCATAATAGAAGCAGCTGTCTTGGGCAGCACACCTTTAAAATTCTGTTTCATGATGCTGCTGGTTTCAATATCCCTCAATGTAGTCATGGCCCCTATTTCCACATGACTGTCGCTTTCATTTATATAATCCAACCCTAAGCCGGATAAATCGATTGCTTGACCAATCACTTGTTTTCCCAAATGTAAAAAAGCTCCTCCTCCAATTGCTACTGCACCTTTGCTGCACAACTCATATGCCTCATCAATATGACTGGGCTTTATATACTCCTTGATATTCAACAGCGCTCTCTCCCTTCATTAAGTATTCAATATGCTAAAGTACTCCGCTCATAGCCTTAAAGGGACATTTTGACTCACAGAGGCCGCAGCCAAAGCACTCATTTATATCCACTTCAACCTTATTGGTAATATTGATTGCAAAGTAAGGACAAATTGTCTCACAAATTCTGCACAAGGTGCATTTTCTTCCATCTATTACTGGGTAAGTTGGTTGATATTTCACTTCACCTTTTTGAAGTGGTGTTTCAATAACATCTCTTACACTGCTAAAATCAAGATTCATCAGTACATCAGGCAAATCCCTCAATATCTTCTGATACAAATCCTTGCCCCTTAACATCGCTGCTGACAACATCTGAACTGCATCTGCTCCTGCCAATAAAAACTCCACAACATCCATTGCCGTTTCTATGCCACCAGCTCCTATCACTGTAAAATCAGGCATGGCGGACTTAATTTTGTTCACTATTGCAAGGGCTACAGGCTTAATGGCTGGACCCGAAGTCCAAACCTCACCGCTTTCATTGCCAATGAGCACCTTCCTATTCTTAGCATCAATCTTCATGGTAGGTCCCAGGGAATTGATTGCTACGATGCCTTTTGCCCCGTTTTCCTTCACTACCTTTGCAAAGGCTACAACATCTGGTATATGGGGGCTGATTTTCATAAATACAGGCTTGCTTGTTAAGCTGGTAATTGTTTTTACGGTCTCCCCAATCGATGTCAGGTCCTTACCAACATAATGAGTTGACACCTCAAAGGCATCACAATACCCATCCAAAGCAGGTATCAGAATCTCCATATCCTCCTTTGTATACCCTACACTAAGGATAAGTGGAATCTTCAAATCCTTACGCAAGTCAGGAAGTATGATGTTCATCCAATATTTCATTGGAAACTCAGACCAAAGCTCAGCATTCATGATGCTATTGCTGTTTGCTACAATACATGGACGGGGAACCTCCGCTCCCTGAATTGAAATTGTCTTGCCCACCATACAGCCTACTCCAAATTCTGAAATCGCCATCATCTTTTCATAGCTTCCAACCAAGGGACCCGATGCTGGCATAAGTGGATTTTTCAGCTCAATACCTGCAATTTTCGTTCTTAAATCCATGTGAATACCCCCTTATTAACTTACATAAGTCTCTCCCATACCTTCGCTGATTCTACTCGGGCTTCTTTCATTGCACTTTCTACATCAAATATCAAATCATAATCCCTTAGCAGCTGTCTGCCGGATATCCAAACCTGTTTGGGTCGAAAGCCATCAAATACGCCAAAAATGAGATGCCCCAAAATGTTTTCTTTGTTTATGGGTGTTGGCGGATCATAGGGCACCAATACAAAGTCTGCTTTATATGTCCTCTCAATTCTGCCGATGGGAATATTTAAGCTGCGGCCAATAAATTCATATCCATTTCGAATGATTTGAGCCAACTCATCCATTGAAAACTTCATAGGACTGCACAATCTATTTTTCATGGCGAAGAATAGATTTAGATAATCCCTTGTAATATTAGCACCCAAGCCATCATTGCCCAGCAAACATCGAATGCCTGCCTTTCTAAAAAGCTCATAATTAGGCAGTCCTACAGCATTGTTCATATTGGAAGTCGGATTTAATGCAATATAGCATTCTCGTTCTGCAATCAAAGCCGCTTCCTCTTCATTTATATGTACACAATGTGCCAGTATAGAATTCTTATTTAATAGACCATAGCTGTCCAATCGTTCAACGATGCTTTTTCCATAGTTTTTATAGCAATTTTGGACATCCTCCATACTTTCTGCCACATGTATGTGAATTGGGGTCTTGCCTAGTACATCAGATACCCTCTTTAAGCTGTCGCTGCTCAAGCTCATAGAAGCATGCATGCCAAACATGCTGCCAGCATGCTCGGAAATATGATCCTGAAAGCTGATATTTTCTTGTATGCACTGATCCAAGGAAAATCGATCACTGGTTTCAAAGCAATATATCCCCCTCATCCCCAGCCGCTTGCTGATCGCATCGCCAATGGTCTCCAGGGCACCCTCAATGCATAAGCCGCTGGCATGGTGGTCAATGATTGAGGTTACTCCATTTTTGATACAGTCAATTCCGTAGGAAATCGCACTGCTGTAGATTGCCGACTGATCCAGCTGCTTATCCAGCTTCCACCACAGCTGATTCAATATATCTGTAAAGCTCTTTGGATGAAATGCTACATTCATCCCTCTTGCAAAGCTTGAATATATATGGGTATGACAGTTTGTAAGACCTGGCAGAAGGATACAGCCTTTTCCGTCAATGACCTCATCTGCTCCTTGAAAGTCTTGCATTGTACCAACTTCTTCAATTTCTTCATTAAATTTCACATATCCATTGTCGATATAGCTTATATAATCATAGATTTGTACGTTTATAATGGCATTCATTTCATCACTCCCCCATGCGCTCTATGTGGATTCAAAAAGTGTTCAAGCCTACTATATTTATATAGTTATGGGTTATAAATATGCCAACAACTTAAAAAACCAGATTGTTTCAGGTGATTAATTTTTAAAAACAATCCTAATGAACAAATATAAACAATATATATAAGTAAATTGAAATCTAGGACAACAAATAAAGGAGTGAGAAAATGGCAAAGGTTGAATTTTTAAGGTGTGTAAAGTGTGGCAGAAGGTTTGCAGCAGATGCTGTGGAGTATTTTTGTCCATCCTGCGGACCAGAAGGCACCTTGGATGTTTTGTATGACTACAATCAAATTAAGCCTCAATTTACCAAGGAAAGCTTAAAGTCAAAGGAAGAGCTTTCTCTATGGCGATACATTGATCTCCTGCCCGTGCGCTGCAAACCAGACTTATTGAATATGCAGGTAGGTTATACTCCCCTGTATAAAGCTGCCAGAGTGGAAAAAGAGTTTGGAATGTCCCATGTATA
>JAQSYB010000171.1 GCA_029256365.1 Clostridia bacterium | reverse complement strand
ACCCTTGCCTGTAAAAAACAGATATTTGGTTAAGTTTATTTCTGCTACTTTGAATTCTTTAAACAAGAACCATCCCTCTTTTCTTAACTACAGCATCCATCTTTGCAGCCGCAGCCTTTTGTTATTTTCGTCACTGTACCTTTTAAATACTTTTCCGATACCTCTAAATATTTGACGAATTCATCATCAGTTGGATAAGTCTTCGTTTTTACTACACTTCCTTCCACCATGGTTACAGGAAGTACGTCTATTCCATTGTTGTTTAACATTTCATTTATTTCTTTGTTATCTACGAACATTTGAGGATTGCTAGATAGGTTATATCTCTCAACGATTACCCCATTGCTTTTCAAATTGTTCAATACCGTTGAAACCCTTAATAATTCAGAATCTACAGAAGGTCCGCAAACACCTGTTGAACAGCACATAGCAGGTTCGAATATTATCATTTTTTTCATATAAAACACTCCTTTTACTCATTTCATTTTTTTGATTTACTCTTTGCCAGTTCTTATTTTTTCTGCAAACACCTGAGGTAGACCATTCTTTTCTATCGCCCTTGCAGTGCTTTCAAAATCGTATTCTACTTCATGTATTTCTATATTTACATTTTCATTATTCAGCTCAAGCACTACATAATTCGCTTTTGGATTTCCTGTTTTAGGCTTACCTGCACTGCCTGCATTCACAAGCATTTTATTTCCGTACATTTTATAGTAAGGCTTATGGGTATGACCGCATACCAATATATCTGCTTCAAAATCGGCCATAATCTCTTCCGCTTCCTTTGAATTTTCCTTGAGATACTCATTTATCATTCTTGGACTTCCATGAACAAAAAGGATTGTCTTACCCTCAAAGGTCATTTTGACTTCCTTGGGCAACCCTTTCAAGAATTCCTTGTTGTCATCTCTTGTTTGATCAATTGTCCAATTCAAAGAAAGTCCTGCATTTTGCGCATCTGTAGGGTCAGGATAATCACAGCCGCATATCATTCGTTCTTCTCCAACTGCCTCATCATAATTGCCTTTTATAGTTAGTATCTTATTTTCTCTAATTGTATCAATTACCTCATTTGGAAAAGCTGCGTAGCCTACTAGATCACCCATACATAGGATTAAGTCTACGTTTCTATTGTCAATGTCCAACAGCACTTCATTTAAAGAAAATATGTTGCTGTGTATATCTGCTATCAATGCGATTCTCATCATTTCATCATTTCCTCCTTGATTCATCGTTATCATCAAACCAGTGCTCTGCAAAGATACTCATCGCACTTCTTCATGATTTTTTACGACACATAATATATCTTCTATGCGTCCTTCAAACAGACTTTGCCCTCTTTTAAATCTTCACAGGAAAGTCCACTGCTTTTATATTTTTCTAGTTTTATTAAATCAGCTTTACACTTCTCAAGCTTGGTTAGTTCATTGCTGACTAACTCCCTTAGAAATTGAAATTCATCAAAAGCATTGTTATTGACTTTGTAATATACATATAGTGCCCTTTTCTCATAGCTTATTAAATTGGCAATTGTCAGCTTGTTAAGATGCCTGGATGTATTTGATTGATTTGTCTCCAATAAACGTTCTATTTCACAAACGCAAAGCTCACCATGATTTAAGAGATTTAATATTCTTAAGCGATTTTCATCTCCCAAGATCTTAATAACCTGAACCAGATTCATTTCTTCACCACCTATATTACTATATTTACTTTTACTCATATACTATGCCAACTTCTTGCAAATGTCAACGGAATTTACAAGAAATTAACAGAGAAGATTCATTATCCCTATCATTGTCATCACCTGAATTATTTATGCTAGGACTAAATTGCCATTCATAACGTATGAAACAAGTCATAGAATCATATATGTAATTGAATAAACAAAAGGATGGTTGTATTATGAAGGGATATTTGCCTTATCTATTCGCCCTTTCAATTGGTATATTTACAGCTCTGGAAGTTGGTATCAATGCTCGTTTGGGCAAGATCGTTACACCAAAAATCGCGACACTTCACAGTTTAATTGTTGGCGCATTGTTCTTCTTTTCTATAAATATTGCCCAAGGCTCAATCAATCAGTATAAGAACATTTTTAAGGTCAATCCCATTTGGCTAGTAGGCGGTGTTTTTGGTGCCTTGATAATTTACCTATCTACAAAAACAGTACCTAAACTAGGTATTACAACTACACTTATATTGGTCGTTTCCGCTGAAGTCCTTACAGGGCTTTTCATCGATTGCTTTATAACAAAGGAGCAGATATTCAATTTCATTAAAATTGCTGGCTTAATTTTTGTTCTAATAGGAATTTATATTTTAGTAGACTAGCTTTCATTCTAAAATGAGACAGCCTTGAATACAATTTATTAACAATATATAAAGGAGGATTAGCGTGAAGAATAAACAAAGAGCTATGGGCATATTAGTCCTCTCTATCATGATATTAGTATTGATTGCAATTCCTTTAAAAAACTATACTGCAAGGCTGATATATAAAGTAAATAACTATCTGCCAAATAATTTATACGTTGATACGCTTTCTCTTGGGGGTAAAACCATAGACCAGGCAAAGAAAGAACTAGATCATCTAGTAAGATTAAATCTAAACAAGACTATTTCCGTGTTATATACGAGTGACAATGGACAGAATCAAAGCAACAACTTTACCCGCGAGCAGCTAGGCTTCAATGTAGATAAGACACCAATTATAAATCACATCAACGCAATGATGAACAAAGATACCAGCATTCTTAAGAGACTTATCAATTATAGAAATATTGAAAAGCACGGTTTGGAAATGGATCTATCCTTCAATATACACTATGACACTTATTTAAAAGCCTTAGAAGTGTTTGACAGTTCAAAATTGAAGCCCCCTGTAGATGCCAAATATAGCGTCAGTAAGGGAACGATTCAAATGATACAAGAGGAAAATGGCTATGCATTTGATAAAGAGGGTTTGTATCAATATCTCTTAGCCAATAAAAACCTTGAGACTGTAAATTTAAAAGTCAAATATGTGAAACCTGCTATTACGATAGCTCAGCTGGAGACACAAGGAATAAAGGAACTTGTATCCAGCTTTACTACCAAATTTGATGCCGGCAATGTACCCAGAGCCTCCAATATTAAGCTAGCAGCAAGCATTATCGAAGGAACCATTCTCCCCCCTGGGGGAACCTTCTCTTTCAATGAAGTAGTGGGTAAACGCACGATTGAAAAGGGGTTTAGAGAGGCCGGGGTATATATAAATGGCAAAGTGGATACCGGAATAGGCGGCGGAATATGCCAAGTATCTACTACTTTATATAATGCTGTACTGCTGTCAGATTTAGAAGTACTTGAGCGAAGCAATCATAGTTTAACTGTACCCTATGTCCCCCTTAGCAGAGATGCTGCGGTCAGCTGGGGCTCTCAAGATCTTAAATTCAACAACAACACTCAAAATTATATATACATACATTCAATCACAAATGGCGGGTCTATCACCTTTGAATTATACAGTACAAAAACCAATAAACGCGTGGAACTGATATCAACTACCTTGTCTAGAAACAAAGCTCCTATACAATATATTGACGATATCGCAGCATTCATCGGGAAGGAAAAGGTCGTTGACAAAGGTCATGACGGTTATCAATCTCAGCTCGTAAAAATAGTATACGTAGATGAAAAGAAAATCAGCTCAGAAGTGGTTTCAAGGGATAAGTATCTTCCTGAAACAAAGATTGTTAAGCGCGGCATTAGAATTCCCGATGTATATCTGGACTTTGAGGATGAAATATAAAGAACGAGGGTTTCCGCCTCGTTCTTTATATTCTTTATAATTTTTTTGTATTCATCACTCTAGTAGCATTTAGTATCGCCAAAACTGCAACACCAACATCAGCAAATACTGCTTCCCACATCGTAGCTAAACCGCCTGCCCCAAGAACAAGCACGATTGCTTTAATGCCCATCGCAAAGAATATATTCTGCCAAACGATACTTCTAGTACGCCTTGCAATTTTAATTGCACCAATCAGCTTAGATGGCTCATCCGTCATAATAACGATATCGGCTGCTTCAATAGCTGCGTCTGAACCCAGTCCACCCATAGCAATCCCGATGTCTGCTCTGGCAAGAACAGGAGCATCGTTTATCCCGTCACCAACAAATATAATCTTACTCTTGGGTTTCTTTTGTTTCTCAAGCTCCTCTAGCTTTTCAACCTTCTGATCCGGCAAAAGCTCAGAATAAACCTCATCTAGTCCGAGCATTTCACCAATCTTGTTTCCAATGACTTTCAAATCCCCTGTCAGCATGACAACCTTGCTAATACCAAGATCTTTTAGACCTTGAACAGCCAGTTGTGCATCTTTTTTCACCTCATCAGATATTACAATATATCCTGCATAGCTATTGTCTATGGCGATGTGCACGATACTTCCCATTTCCTCAACACTATCATATAATACAGCTTCTCTATCCATCAATCTTGAATTGCCTGCTAGTACTTCTTTGCCCTTAATGCTTACTTTAATCCCATGACCTGATATTTCATCATAGTTTTGTATATCATTTTTATCAATTTGTTTGCCATAGTCCTTTACAATGGATATAGCGATGGGATGAGTCGAATAGCTTTCCGCA
>JAQSYB010000170.1 GCA_029256365.1 Clostridia bacterium | reverse complement strand
TGTGATGCTTACGTCATTTGTTTCAGCACAAGAAACCGTGACCTATACCGTCCAGTCTGGAGACAGCATGTGGAAAATTGCATCAAAATATCAAGTTGGAGTCAGTGAGATTATCTCCAGCAATCCACAAATTACAAATCCAAATATGATTTATCCCGGTCAGAAGCTTACAGTTCCAACTATGCAGGGGATTAAAGCATTAGAAAGTGAAGTAGTGCGACTAGTCAACATAGAGAGATCTAAGCAGGGCTTACAGCCTTTGAAGGAAAACTGGGAATTATCCAGAGTAGCAAGATACAAGTCTGCTGATATGGCGACAAAGAATTATTTCTCACATACTTCGCCAACTTACGGATCTCCCTTTAGAATGATGGAATCCTTTGGCATCAAGTACTCCTCTGCGGGAGAAAATATAGCCTATGGACAAAAGACTCCTCAGCAGGTCATGACAGCTTGGATGAATTCACCAGGACATAGAAGCAATATTCTAAGCCCTAGTTATTCTCAAATTGGTGTGGGTTATGCTACAAATAAAAGCGGCACAGCCTATTGGACTCAAATGTTTATTAAACCAATTCAATAAATAAATAGCCGAGGAGCATCAGCTCCTCGGCTATTTATTTTATTTTAAATTTTCTGGTTCTTTATCAAAGAATACTCTCTCTGCAGTTTCCTTGGTCTTGGCAATCTCTTGTTGTATTTCACCAATCTTATTCTTAAGTAATTCTACTTCTTCAGTCGGTACATTGTAGTACAAGAATAGATCCTCGAATTTTTTAATGGTTGAAATCAACTCTTTGTTAATTGCAAGAAAGCTCTCTATATTCTTGCTTTTCACTACGTTTTTAAACTGCTTTATATCTACATTAATAACCTCTACAAGGTCTGCTACATTTTCATAAGCCTTTACTGCCAATGGATAAGGCTTTGTTCTTTCTAGAAAATACTTATTTTTCTTGTTTAGATTGTATACATACTCTACAGGTATTCCTTCAATCACAAATTTTATATAGCACATTTTGCTATTAATTTGTTCTACCTTGGCTCCCATTTGGATGAGTCTCATTTCATGTTGACTGGCTTCAACATTTAAATAATTCATATTAAAGCACCTCTTTATTTAAATTAAAATAATTTCTTATATTTCTATTATATAGCATATCCATTAAACGTAGAATACCAATAGATAAATTGTACTAATTATTATTGAAACAAGCATTAAAGGAAATGCAAGCTTCAAATATTGCACAAATCCTATCTTCTTGCCGCGCTTTTCCATCATCCCTGCTGCGATTACGTTGGCAGATGCTCCCACTATGGTTCCATTTCCACCTAAGCATGCTCCTAGGGCTAAGCTCCACCAAAGTGGAGTCACATCGATACCCGAAATCGCCTGCATGTTCTGAATCAAAGGAATCATGGTAGCGACAAATGGGATGTTATCTACAAAGGCTGAGGCTACAGCAGAAAACCAAAGTATCAGCATGGAGGTTACCATAACATTTCCCTCTGTCGCTGCAATCAGCTTCTCAGCCAAAATCTTTATTACGCCAACTTCTTCAAGGGCACCTACTAAAACAAACAGCCCTACAAAGAAAAACACTGTACTCCATTCAATTTCCATCAATATTTCATCAGGGTCTGCTTTGCTGACTAGAAGCAGCAGTACACCACCGAATAAGGCAACTGTTGCAGATTCCAGATGAACAGCCTGATGTAAAATGAAGCCTAAAATTGTAATACCCAATACAATACCACTTTGTATTAATAGCTTTTTGTTTTGTATGGTCTTATGCTCATCAAACAGAAGCATATTTTTCTTGTTCTCTTCAGTAACCTTGAATTCCTTCCTAAAAATAAACTTCATAATGAACATCGTAACGATAAATACCAGCACAGCAGCAGGAGCAATATTATAAATAAAATCTAAAAAGCCCAGTCCTGTTGCTCCCCCAATCATAATGTTTGGCGGGTCACCAATTAAGGTTGCTGTACCACCGATGTTGGCAGCAAATATTTCTGCAAACAAAAATGGAAAGGCATTTAGCTTCAAGGTGTCTGTAATAACCAGTGTAACCGGAGCGATCAATAGGATTGTTGTAACGTTATCCAGTAAAGCCGAGGCTACCGCTGTTATAATGGAAAACATCAAAAATATCTTCCAAGGATCTCCCTTAGATGCTTTTGCTGTCCTAATGGCGATATATTGAAATATACCCGTTTTTCTTAGGATAATGACAATAATCATCATACCAATCAGCAAGCCAATGGTGTTAAAGTCGATAATTCCAAATGCTCGTTTTTGAGGAAGCACTTGAAAAATAATCATTAAAACTGCACCAAAAAGAGCTATAACTGTTCTATTAATTTTTTCAGAAATAATAGCAGTATAGGTAAGTATAAAGATTATAAGTGCAATAAAAACATGATTCTGTAACAATTTTTTCATCTCCTGACCTTATTTTAGTTCTATATGTTAATATAGCACGCAAAACAATTAATGCAACCCTACTAAAACGCATTAAACGTATAAAAAATCATCAAATTTCGTCAATTATATCGTTTATGTTCTCTATTCTATGCTTTGTAGTTTTGCTTCTAGTATTTTCACAATTTATACTCAAAAACCTTAATAAAATTACTCTTTGTCTCGTCTTATGTTGCCAATACAGCAATGCACCTTATTCACAATGCTCAATAAAAAAATGCACATCTCACATTAGGAGATATACATTTTTAGTTAAATAGCTTCTTATATGCTTCTAAATTTCTAATCAAGTCCAATTCTTGATCCGTTTTCATAAACTCAAGCAAGGGAGGATAGAGCTCCAGGGCTTTTATTACATCCCTCAAAGCAACTTCACGTTTTCCCAGCTGTGTATAGCAGCAAGCCCTGTTATAGTATAGAGACGCCGCTTCAGGATTATTTTCTATGCCACGACTAAATATTTCTATGGCTGTTTTATATTCCTTATTTTCAATAAAAATAACACCCAAGTTTAAATAGCTGTATTGATAATATGGCTCTTCTTCAATAGACCTCTCATAGTATTCTTTGGCTTCCTCGATTCTACCCAACTTTTTTAATATGACACCCATATTAAAAAATGATTTGTAGTGATGGGGTTCGAGCTCAATAGCCTTTTGAGTAATCTCTAATGCCAGCTCATTTCTATTTTGCTCCTCATAAATTACCCCCAGATTGACACATGCCCAAAAGTCCTCTGGATTGAGCTCTATTACCTTTTTGTAGCTTTCAATTGCCAGCTCCTTATTGCCCTTTTCGTCATAGACATTGGCAAGAAAAAAGTACGCTCTATCATAGCTCGGGTCAAGCTCTATGGCCTTTTTATATAATTCTATGGCAGCTTCATATTCCTTGTTGTTGTCCTTAATGATTGCCATTCCATAATAAGCCCTGGCATCCTTTGGATTGATTTCAATTACTTCGTTGTATTTTTCTACGGCAGCCTGCTCCTTGCCCAACTCGTCATAAAACACTGCCATATCCAGCAATAGCTCTACATTTCTACGTCCATCCTTTAGCTGATATGCTTTGTTATAGAATTCTAAGGCTCTGTCAATGTCATTCTCATCTGCGAATTTTTCTGCCAGCAGCATGTAGTTTTTCACCATATAGGAATTATTCTTCATGAAAATCTTCCTCATCATAGAAATCAAGATAGGAGTACTTTTTGCCGCCCTTTTTCCAGCCTAGTATTGCTTCCACATTTACGTTATCTGCCGCCTTGAATAGCTTTTTGTCAAAATCCTCAAATCGACCCTTTAGCTCTTCTATTAAAGCACGTATTTCATAACGTTTGTTTCCAATCTTCTTAGCCGCTACCATGCAGGCACAATTTAAGGCTTGTATGCCGCAATTTTGTATAAAGCTGATAATACTCTTTTCTTCAATGTAATACATTGGTCTGATAAGCTCCAAACCATCAAAATTAGACGATTTTAATTTTGGCAGCATGGTTTTGAAGCTGCCTGCAAAGGTTATATTCAGCATCGTTGTCTCAATTACATCATTAAAGTGATGACCCAAGGCCACCTTATTGCAGCCCAGCTCTCGAGCCTTATTATACAAAGCTCCTCTACGCATTTTTGCGCACATGTAGCAAGGATAATCCTTTGCTATTCTATCCACTATATCAAATATGTAGGAGGGATATATCTGCAGAGGGATATCCAAGTGCTTACAGTTTGATATCATAAGCTCTCTAATGTTTTCATGGTAGCCAGGGTCCATCACAACAAACTCTAGCTCAAATTTTATATTGCCATGCTTTTGCAGCTCCTGAAAAAGCTTTGCCATGACCAAGCTGTCTTTTCCTCCGGACATCGCCACTAGAACTCGATCTCCTTCTTCTAACATTTTATAATCCTTTATTGCCTTTATAAACTTTGACAGCAATACCTTCTTATATCCTTTGATGATACTTCTCTCTATTTCATTTAAAGGCTTAAGCTCTCCCTGTGGCAGCAGCACATCACAGCCGCTTCCTGCAATTCCACTCATTTTCTCATCTCCTAAGTTTTATCCTTTGTTACTAATATTTCTATCTATTTTTGTAATATACTCTTATAGCAAACAGCCTGCAGTGGTATCTGTAAACAGACGATCCTGCAGGCTGTTTCCTTCCTACATTCG
>JAQSYB010000169.1 GCA_029256365.1 Clostridia bacterium | reverse complement strand
AAGAGCATCAGTGAATACGATTCCCTTTCAAAGGCCGCTTATTGCAGAGCAAAAGAAGATTGGCTCTTTGGTATGAATTTTAGCAGGATGTATACCTGCCAATACGGCAAGAGGCTATCTGCTTTTTTAAAAGAAGAAAAATCCTCTGTGATACCCATAGGCAGAGTAATGACCTGCGTATTAGGCTTGATTGTTGATCGGGAACTGGAAATTAGGAATTTTGTACCCAAGCCCTATTATGGAGTCGTTGCAAACTTTCTTTCAAAAGAAAGTAGTATTTCCTATAAAGGGAGATGGCAGCAAAAGAAAAAAGAGGATAAGAATCCAGCAGATGACATGGAAAGCGACGATAAATATATCAGCAAAGAGGAAGCCGAAGAAGTTATTAAAAAGCTAGAGGGCAATGAGGCTGCTGTCAAAAAGGTTGAGGTGAAGGTTAAAAAAGAGCAAGCGCCTTTGCTTTTTAATCTTGCAGAGCTGCAATCGGAAGCAAACAAGAAATTTAAGCTTCCTGTAAATAAAACCTTGGAAATTGCCCAAGGACTATATGAAAAGAAGATGATTTCTTATCCTAGAACGGACAGCAGGGTGCTATCTACTGACGTGATACCAGAGCTGCCAAAGGTTCTCAATGGCCTATACGGCAATGCCGATTTTAAGGAATATATCATGCGGATTAAGGAGTTTGGAAAGCTTGGCATCGATAAGAGCACCAAACGATATGTGGATGACAGTAAGGTTACAGATCACTATGCCATCATCCCGACCTATGTAACAACGGAGCTATCCAAGCTGGATGTGGATTCAAGGAACATATATAATCTGATTGTGAAACGATTTCTTTCGATTTTCTATCCTCCGGCAGAGTATAATACTGTCAAGGTAGAGACCAGTATAGGAACTGAAATATTTGTAACCAATTCAAAGACATTGAACGTTCAGGGGTGGAAGGAAGTTTATGATTTTGCTTCTAAAAAAGAAGAAGAGCTGTCCGACTCTCCGATTCAAAAGCTTATTAAGAAAGAGAAGTGTGATGTGACCAACCTTGATTTGGAGGAAAAAGAAACCAAGCCTCCATCCAGGTTTACAGATGGCTCTTTGATTATCACCATGGAAAAGGCAGGAAAATATATTGAGAATGAGGAGCTGCGGGAGCAGTTAAAAACTTGCGGCATAGGTACCTCAGCCACTCGTTCAGGAATTATCAAAAAGCTGGTGGATATAGGGCATATTAAGATTAACCCCAAGACCCAAATTGTGACACCTGAGCCAAAGGGGGAGGCCATTGTAGAACTGGTACGCCTGACGGCAAAAGAGCTGCTGAATCCAACCCTGACTGCCAGTTGGGAAAAAGGATTGTTCATGATAGAGAATCACGAGACAACAGCTGAGGTTTTTGAGGAAAAGCTTACCCAGTATATCACTAGGACGATTGAAAAGGTTAAAAGAACAGGAAGTGGTCAGCAGTTTAACTTCCAAGCTCCAAATATTGGATAAAGCTATAGAACAATATATCGCTTTTGGCTTATTGTACAGACAAAGTTCGACAAATTATATTTATGTATTGTGGAAACGTGTATAATGATATCATGCTATTAATTATTTTATTTGGACTGGTTCTAAAACTGTCTCAATGATGATATTTTTAAGCATTATTAGAATATTGGAGGATATGCATGATTAAGATTATGGCCGATTCCACCTGTGACCTATCGCAGGAAATACTTGATAAGTATGATATTAGCTTGGCATCTCTTACGATAAGTATAGAGGACAAGGTATATAGAGATAGGATTGATATGAAGCCAAATGAATTCTACAGCATCATTGAGGAAATTGACAAGGCACCAACTACTGCGATGCCAAGTCCTGCTGATTTTTTAGGCATTATGAATCAGGCTGTTCTGAAGGGATATACCTCGATTCTTTGTATTTGCATGTCAAGTGGTACCAGTGGTTCTTATCAATCTGCAGTAATTGCAAAGGAGTACTTTTTTGAAGAAAATAAGGACTCGAAAATAAACATTCATATAGTGGATTCTAAATGTATGAGCCATGGAAGCGGTTGGTTGATTTTAAAAAGTGCAAGGCTTAGGGAACGGGGAGCCAGCTTTGAAGAGCTTGTTGACTTTAATGAAACCTATAAAACCAACATTAAGCATTTCCTATCAGTGGATGACCTAGATCATTTGATAAAAAGCGGCAGACTGACCAATGCCAGTGCATTTATTGGAAAGCTGCTTAAGATAAAGCCAATTATGTCTATGCAGAAGGGCAAAGGCTCCATTGTTGCAAAAGAAAGAGGCCGCAAAAAAGTATTGGAGCATTATGTTACGGAATTTATCAAAAGAAATGACAAAGCGCTTACGGATTTTATCATCATAGGCTATACATCAGATATCACCTATGCAGAGAACCTAAAGCTAAAAATGGCAAAGGAAACAGATTTTACGGGTGATGTTTATATCATGCAAATGGGTGTTGTTGTTGGTACCCATGTTGGATTGGGGGCCGTCTCAATGTTTTTCGCTGAAAAGGATCGGCTAAAAGACAACCTGCTAATCAATGAAGTGAACGGACTGATTCATAAGAAGAACGAATTCTTGAAGAAGTACGCAAACAAGCAATAAGTAGATTATTTTAATCAAATAGAAATTGACAAATAAAAGAAAAATAGATAATATAAATTTAGCACTCTATCATATAGAGTGCTAATTCTTTGTTGCACAACATCAAAAAATAAGGAAAGGGAATGATAGAAATGGCAAAAAAGCAATTTAAAGCAGAATCAAAAAGATTATTGGATCTTATGATTCATTCAATCTACACGCACAAGGAAATATTTTTAAGAGAGCTGATATCAAATGCTAGCGATGCAATTGACAAAAGCTATTATCTTTCTCTTGTGGATGAAAAAATATCCTTTAACAAGGATGACTTCTATATTAGAATTACTGCAGATAAAGAGAATAGAACCCTTACCATTGCAGATACTGGCATAGGTATGACGAAGGAAGAGCTGGAAAACAATCTAGGTACCATTGCAAGAAGCGGCTCCCTTGAATTCAAAAATGACAATGAAGCAAAAGACGGAGTTGATATTATTGGGCAATTCGGTGTTGGCTTTTATTCTTCTTTCATGGTTGCTGAGCAGGTAACAGTGAAGAGTCGTGCATTGAATTCCAATGAAGCTTATATGTGGCAGTCAAAAGGCGCAGAGGGGTATACGATAGAAGCCTGCGAAAAGGACACAGTTGGTACAGAGATTATTTTGAATATCAAGCAAGACACAGAAGATGAAAAATACGATGAGTATTTAGATGAATACAGACTAAGGAATATGATCAAGAAGTACTCTGATTTTATAAAATACCCTATTAAGATGCTTACTAAGAAAAGCAAGCTGAAAGAGGGCAGCGAAAAGGAATATGAGGAGTACTATGAGGATGAAACACTAAACAGCATGGTACCTATTTGGAGACGCAATAAGAGTGAGTTAAAGCAAGAAGACTATGAGAATTTTTATATGGATAAGCATTTCGGCTTCGAAAAGCCTCTTAAGTCTATTCATGCAAGCGTTGATGGGGTTGCCAGCTATAATACCATATTATACATACCAGCCAAAGCTCCTTATGATTTCTACACAAAAGAATTTGAAAAGGGTCTAGAGCTTTATTCCAATGGTGTATTGATCATGGAAAAATGTGCCGACTTGCTGCCAGACTATTTTAGCTTTGTACAGGGCTTGGTTGATTCTGCTGATCTTTCACTGAATATTTCAAGAGAGCTTTTACAGCATGATAGACAGCTTAAAATCATAGCAAAGAAGATCAAAGAGAAGGTAAAGAGCGAGCTGCTGGCAATGCTTCAAAACGAGAGAGAAAAGTACGAGGAATTCTATAAGAGCTTTGGAAGACAACTCAAATATGGAATCTATGCTGATTGGGGAAGTCATAAAGAGATTTTACAGGATTTGCTGATGTTCTACTCCTCAACAGAGAAGACACTTGTAAGTCTTGATGAGTATGTTTCCAGAATGAAAGAGGATCAGAAGTACATCTATTATGCTACCGGTGAAAGCGTAGAAAGAATTGATAAGCTGCCTCAGACTGAGATGATTATGGATAAGGGCTTTGAAATTCTTTACTTCACAGATGATGTAGATGAATTTGCAATAAAAATGCTGATGAATTACAAGGAAAAGGAATTTAAATCTGCTTCAAGCAGTGATTTGGGCTTTGAATCTGATATCAAAGAAGATGAAAAACAAATAGAAGAAAACAAAGCGCTTTTCGATTTTATGAAGGAAGCCTTAGAGGGCAAAATAAAAGAGGTGAAGGCATCCAGCAGATTAAAGTCTCATCCAGTTTGTCTTGCCAGTGATGGTGAACTGTCCATGGAAATGGAAAAGGTATTGAGCATGATGCCAAATAACCAGAACGTGAAGGCAGAGAAGATATTAGAAATCAACACAAATCATGAAATGTTCCAGGCTATTAAACAGGCTTTTGCTGGAGACAAGGATAAGGTAAAGGTATATGCCAACATCCTATACAACCAAGCTCTATTGATAGAATATTGATAGAAGGTCTGCCAATAGAAGATCCTGTTCAATTTGCAAATGATGTATGCGCATTAATGAAATAAATGTCGCAGGCGCATTAATGAAATAAATGTCGCAAGCACATTGATGAAATAAATAAGAAGCTTCAAGGCTATAAATGAGAGCCTTGAAGCTTTTTTTATTTAGAGAAATTCACAAACTTAGTTTAGCTGCTTATCTTTTGAATCAGTATAGAGGCATTGGCATTAATTTGTGTTCCTCCCGCTAGGGTTTGTAATGTGACTGCCGCGGCGCTTGTATGATTTCTTAAAGTTAGGACATCGCCAGCAGCTGCAGTGATAATTACCATGCCTGGGTTTGGCTGAGTTCCAGCACCAGAACCGTAAGTA
>JAQSYB010000168.1 GCA_029256365.1 Clostridia bacterium | reverse complement strand
TAATTCAGGGATATATTCAATCATGCACAAGTCCTTAGAATTGAATATATATGTACCACGTTCATCTTCCTCTACAGGCATGTATTGCCCCGGTCTTCTTTCCTCTACCAAATGATACTTATATCTGCAAGGATGTGCGCATTCACCTTTGTTTGCATCGCGGCCTACCATATAATTGCTAAGAAGACATCTTCCTGAGTAGCTCATGCACATCGCACCATGAACAAAGGCTTCAAATTCTAGGTCTTTTGATGATCTTTCTGATATTTCCAATATCTCTTTAAAGCTTAACTCTCTTGCTAAAACAATTCTTTTTACGCCCTGCTTATGCCAAAATTCAGCACTTTTATAGTTTGTATTATTGGCTTGGGTGCTGAGATGCAGTTCCATATTTGGTACACTTTCTTTCGCTGCCAAATAAACACCTGGGTCAGAGAATATAATTGCATCTACCCCTGCATCTTCAAGCTCCTTTAAATACTCTGGTAGTCCTATAAAATCCTCATTATGAGGTATGATATTAACAGTTACATAAATTCTTTTTCCATTTTCACGAATAAATTTAACCGCTTCTTTTATTTGTTCCATATTAAAATTTCCAGCAGAGGCTCTAAGTCCAAATTTCTCGCCACCGATATATACTGCATCTGCACCATATATCACTGCCATTCTTAATTTTTCCATATTGCCTGCAGGTGCAAGCAGTTCAATCTTATTCATCAAAAACTACCTCCTTAAGCTTATAGCTTATAGAAACGCCGTCTCCCATTGGTATAATTGTAGTTTGGAGACTCTCATTGTCAGATATGTATTGCAGGAATTTCTTCAACCTTTTTACTATGGTTATTTTTCTTCTAATTAACAAGGTTCGCTCTGCAACCATTCCTCTAAAAAGCACATTGTCACAAACAAATATACCGCCAACCTTCAGCTTGCCAATGCTTTTTTGAAAGAAATCCATATATTGCCCCTTGGCTGCATCTACAAAAATCATATCAAAGGTGCCTTCAACATTTTCAAGCACTTCACTGGCATCACCAGTCAGCACTCTTATATTTTGCTCCATACCGGCATTTTTAATGTTTTGCACTGCAATTGCAGCATTTTCCTCATCTCTTTCGATGGTTGTTATGCTGAAGTTTTGTCCAGCACTAAGCCCCATGAGAATAGCTGAATATCCTATGGCAGTACCTACCTCTAATATATTTTTGACCTGTACTGATTTTATCATTACTTTCAGCAATCCCGCAACATCTGGAGTGACAATAGGTGTATTGTGCTCCTTTGCATAAGCTTCCAACTCCTTCAACACGCCTTCATGTTGTGGAATTAAGCCTGTAAGATAGCTATTAATATAATCGTGATTGATTTGAGACATGTTATCACCCTAAATTCTTAAAAAAATACATGGCATCACCATGTATTTTTTATTATTTATTTTATTGCTTTATTTTATTCTGTGCATTTAGATGCTCCTGGTATGTCTTGGAAAATATATGGGAGCCGTCCTTTGTTGCAAAGAAAAATAGGAAATCAACGTTATCCGGATACAGCGCAGCTTCAATGGACTCTGCTCCTGGAGAAGCTATGGGTCCCTCTGGCAAGCCTGCATACATATAAGTGTTGTATGGTGAATCTACTTCCAAATCCTTATATGTCAATACCGATTTTTGCTCTTTTAATAGATATTGCACAGTAGCACAGGATTCAAGCTTCATATTCTTTTTTAATCTGTTATGAAAAACAGCAGAAATCACTTTTCTTTCCTTGTCCAGCTTTGCTTCTCTTTCTATAATAGAAGCCAGTGTAATGACTTGATCCATTGTCATATTGAGTTCTTTGGCTCTCTGTCTGTATTCCGAAGTAAACACTTGGTCAAACTTGCTAAGCATTTTATTGATGATATCTTGCTCCGTGGCATTTTTGAAAACCTCATAGGTGTCAGGAAACAAGTATCCTTCCAGTTTGTTTTCTCGATTAGGGATGTCCTTTATAAAGGAGTACTTTGAATCCGAGCGATTCAACTCGGTATAAAATGCATCCTTATCAATAAGTCCATCTGCTTCCAATCGATCTGCAATTTGTCTTAGTTCAAAGCCCTCAGGTATTGTGAATCTAGCTGAATCAGTTTCTGCTTTGCCCGCTGCCAGTTTGTTGACAATTTCTTCAACAGGCATAGATGAACTAAGCATATACTTACCTGCTTTAATCTTTGATGCCTTTTCACTAAGCTTGCAGTAGATCGTAAAAACATTGGCATTTTTAATAATGCCCTTTTGCTTTAGTTGAACTGCAATTGTCTTTACACTGCTGCCCTTTGAAATTGTTATCTCTTGCTCAGCTCCACTTGGAGCAGCTGCTTCTAGATTCGAGCTGTAATAGCCATAACCTAAAAAAGCAGCAGCAATGATTAATATTATGATCAATATGGAGAATCTTACTCCATTATTTATTACTTTACGTTTCTTCATAATTAACCTCACACTTTAAAAATGTTCTCATTAATTATATAACTTTAGACAAGCTTTGACAAGCAATACTATGCATTCTTCTTATTAGATTTTGCTCTCAAATTGTTGTCTAGTATCCTTTTACGCAATCTGATGGATTTTGGTGTCACTTCCACCAACTCATCTGCTGCAATGAATTCAAGACAGTTTTCAAGGCTCATATCTACTGGTGGAGTCAATCTCATTGCTTCGTCCGTGCCAGAAGCTCTCATATTTGTAACGTGCTTCTTTCTACAAACGTTTACTTCAATGTCACCTTGCTTTGCATTTTCTCCCACAATCATACCTTCATATACTGATACACCAGGCCCTAGGAACAATAGTCCTCTGCTCTCAGCATTAAATAATCCATAGGTGCTTGTTTCACCAGCTTCAAAGGATATCAAAGATCCTCTTTGACGCTCTGGTATATCCCCTCTAAATGGCTCATAACCGTGGAACATATGATGCATTACACCATTTCCCTTGGTATCAGTCATAAATTGAGATCTATATCCAATAAGCCCTCTTGCAGGTATATGGAATTCTATACGCAGATAGCCATCAGTAGTTGTAGTCATATTGATCATTTCTGCTTTTCTGTTGCCCAGCTTATCCATTACAGCGCCCATATATTCTTCTGGAATATCTATGATTAAATGCTCTATAGGCTCATTTCTTACTCCATTTATATCTTTAAATATTACGGAAGGTTTTGAAATTTGGAATTCAAAGCCTTGTCTTCTCATTGTTTCTATCAGTATAGAAAGATGAAGCTCACCTCTTCCAGCTACCTCAAAACTATCTGGAGAATCTGTCTCGAATACTCTCATGGCCACATTTGTCTCAAGCTCCTTGAACAGACGAGCACGAAGGTGTCTTGATGTTACAAAATCCCCTTCTTTGCCTGCAAATGGGCTGTTATTTACGATAAAATTCATTGAAATTGTTGGTTCTTCTATTTCAACAAAAGGTAGTGCTTCAGGATTTTGTGCATCAGCTATTGTTTCTCCAATATTGATATCCTCCATACCTGAAACAGCGATAATATCACCCATAGAAGCTTCTTCTACTTCAATTCTGTTTAAGCCTATGAAGCTATAAACCTTTGCAACCTTTACATTTTGGAATGTGCCATCTCTTTTACAAAGTGCTGCGCTCTGGTTGGCCTTTATCTTACCTCTCGCTATTTTACCGATTGCGATTCTGCCAACGAAGTTATCATACTCAATAGTCGTTATAAGAAGCTGAAGAGGCTCATCTACATAGCCCTTTGGAGGATCTACTCTTGCAATGATTGTTTCGAATAGTGGCGTTAAATCCTCAGATACATCAGCTATATTATGCATAGCGATGCCAGTTTTTGCTGAAGCATAGACAATTGGGAATTCCAATTGATCATCATCTGCACCCAGTTCTATAAACAAATCTAGTATTTCATCAATAACTTCATCAATTCTTGAGTCAGGTCTGTCTATCTTGTTTACTACTACAATTGGCTTCAGGTGTAAATCTAAAGCTTTTTTAAGTACAAATCTTGTTTGAGGCATTGGTCCTTCAGCGGCATCTACAATTAGCAATACGCTGTCAACCATTTTTAGAACTCTCTCTACTTCGCCGCCAAAATCAGCATGTCCAGGAGTATCTATAATATTAATCTTTACATCCTTATAGGATATTGCTGTGTTTTTCGCAAGAATTGTAATGCCTCTTTCTCTTTCAAGGTCATTTGAGTCCATTACTCTTTCTGCTACACTTTCATTTACTCTAAAGGTCCCGCTTTGTCTAAGAAGACCATCCACCAAAGTGGTTTTTCCATGGTCAACGTGTGCTATGATAGCAACATTTCTAATATCTTCTCTAATTTGCATTGATTATTGCATCCTCTTTCTTCTATTAAATTATTTAAATTAAATGATTACTTGTATTGCCTGTGGAATTATTTCAAATTCTGCAGGTGTTGTTCCCGGTTGTTCACCGTCTAGTTCCAGTAAAGCAACAGGCTCACTGGAAACCTTCACTTTTTTACCCTTGTAATGATATATTTTGGGATGTGTGAGATGCTTTCCTTTATATATCAAATGAAAATCTCTAATCAACTCAAAGGTATTCAAGTCTCCTATTACTATTATGTCCAAAATCCCGTCATTTGGTTCAGAATTAGGTGATATATACATACCGCC
>JAQSYB010000167.1 GCA_029256365.1 Clostridia bacterium | reverse complement strand
AAAATATGTGTATATGATGATTGCCGGAGCATTATTCGTTGTGTTTTATACCTTTATAGGCGGTTTCTTAGCGGAAAGTGCATCAGACTTTATGCAAGGCGTTGTTATGTTTGTTGCATTGGGTGCTGTATTGATAACAGGTATTTCCACTGCTGGAGGGGTTTCAGCTATTGTTGAAAACGCAAAAGCCATTCCTGGATTCTTTGAATTCTTTGGAATTGCAGCACCAACACTTGTTGATGGTGTGCAGCAGGTTGAAGCTGGCAAACCATTATTTGGTGCAGCAGGCAGCTATGGGTTCTTAACTATAATCTCTACACTTTCTTGGGGCCTTGGTTATTTTGGTATGCCACAAGTATTATTAAAATTTATGTCAATTAGAAAATCAAGTGAGCTAAAACTGGCTAGAAGAATTGCAACTGTTTGGGTTGTCATTTCTCTAACAGCAGCTGTAGCGATAGGTATGATTGGTAGAGTACTATTTCCTACTGAACTGCTTACACAAAGCGCATCAGAAAGTATATTTATACTAATGGCTACTAACTTCTTTGCTCCTTTATTCGCAGGGATTGTTATGGCGGGTATCCTTGCAGCAACGATTAGCTCATCAGATTCATATTTGCTAATTGCGGCTTCTGCCTTCTCAAAAAATATCTATCAAGGTATCATGAAAAAAGAAGCTTCAGATAAAGCAGTTCTGTTTGTATCTAGAGCCACTTTAATTACAATTGCAATAATAGCTGTAATCATTGCTTTAGATGAAAACAGCGTTATTTTCAAGGTAGTATCCTTTGCATGGGCAGGCTTTGGTGCAACATTTGGACCAATCATGCTATTCTCATTGTTCTGGAAAAGAACCACAAGAGCTGGTGCGATTGCTGGTATGTTATCCGGAGCAGGAATGGTATTTTTATGGAAGCTTGTTCTTAAGCCAATGGGAGGCATGCTAGGAATTTATGAATTGTTCCCAGCATTTGTAGTATCTTGTGTTGTTATTTATGTTGTATCCTTATTGTCTAAAGAACCATCAAAAGAAATACAAGATGAATTTGAACTTGCAAGAACAATAGAAGTTTAAGAAATACTATATAAGTTACTTAGAGAGCAGGCCGCAAATGCCTGCTCTTTTTGTTGACATTATACAGGTCTTTGGATATAATATATTTTAATTTCATTAATACCAGCTATGAAGAGGAATAGTAATACAAGGGATATTTTACAGAGAGAAGAACCCATTGGCTGAAAGGTTTTTTAGATTTATGTTGTATGAACCCAACCTCCGAGCGATCAGATGAAAATCTGGCGTAAGCCTGCGTTATAGGCACTGAGAGAATGCTGTGTTGCAGCATTAACTAGGGTGGTACCGCGGATATAGTCTTCGTCCCTTTTTGTAGGGGATGAAGGCTTTTTTATTTGGAAATAATATTCAATATAATAAAAGGAGAGATTAAGATGTCTAATAAAAAACAGCAGGAGTTTGTAAAAGAAATAACTCCTATGGAAGTGGATTTTTCACAGTGGTATACCGATGTCATATTAAAAACAGACTTGGTTGACTATGCACCTGTTAAGGGTTGTATGGTTATTAAGCCATATGGTTACGGAATATGGGAAGGAATTCAAAGAGTTACAGATAGAAGATTTAAAGAGACAGGGCATAAGAATGCTTACTTCCCTCTGTTAATACCAGAAAGCTACCTACAGAAGGAAGCGGATCACTTTGAGGGCTTTGCACCAGAAGTACTTTGGGTAACTCATGGAGGCAATGAGAAGCTTGCAGAGAGACTGTTTATTAGACCAACTTCAGAAACAATCATATGCAGTATGTATTCTAAGTGGGTACAATCCTATAGAGATCTGCCAGTGCTTATCAATCAGTGGTGTAACGTAATCAGATGGGAAAAAACCACAAGACCTTTCCTAAGAACTGCAGAGTTCTTATGGCAGGAAGGCCATACAGTTCACGCAACACCTGAGGAAGCACAGCAGGAAACAATGCAAATGCTTGAGGTATATAGACAGGTTGCTGAGGATGAATTGGCTATGCCTGTATTGTTAGGTCAAAAGAGTGATAAGGAAAAATTCGCTGGAGCGGATAGAACCTACACCATGGAAGCCATGATGCATGATGGCAAGGCATTGCAAGCGGGTACTTCACATAACTTGGGTCAGCATTTTTCCAAGATGTTTGATATTAAGTATTTAGATAGAGATGGAGAACTTAAATTTGGTTGGTCCACCTCATGGGGCGTTTCCACAAGACTGATTGGCGGTATTATAATGGTTCATGGAGACAACAGAGGCTTGGTAATGCCACCAAGAATTGCTCCAACTCAAGTAATAATCGTTCCAGTAGCTTCCCACAAGGAAGGTGTACTAGATAAGGCATATGAAATCAAGAAACAGCTAGAAAAAGACTTTAGACTGGAGCTAGACAACAGAGAAAACTACAGCCCAGGCTGGAAGTTTAACGAGTGGGAAATGAAGGGTGTACCAGTAAGATTGGAAATAGGTCCAAGAGATATTGAACAAAATCAGGTTACACTGTTTAGAAGAGATAAGCTGGAAAAATTCACAGCATCTATGGACAATTTAAATGAGACCATAGCAAACCTGCTTGACGATATACACACTACGATGTTCAACAATGCGCTTAAAAACAGAGAAGAAAAGACTTATACAACTACTGACTATGAAGAGTTCAAGAAGCTTATGGCTGAGAAACAAGGCTTTGTAAAGACGATGTGGTGTGGAGCAAGAGAATGTGAAGATAAGGTAAAGGAAGATACAAATGCTACGATTCGATGCATGCCTTTTGATCAAACACCTGTTGGTGACAAGTGTATGATGTGCGGCGGAGAAGCAAAACATGTAGTGTATTTAGCGAAGGCATATTAATATTTTAAGGCCAGGGAGTATTCCCTGGCCTATGCTATTTCCTTCCTATAGAAGCAATTCTTTTATCTTGAATCTCATCCAGTGTAATATTTTCTAATTGCAGTGCTTTCAGTGCAATGTCATTTCTATTTAATATGCCCTTATCTATAAGTACCTCGATGATGCTTGCTATAGCAAGGGTGTTTTTATAGTCTATTTCCTTCATGTCGGCTATTTGGCCTACGATATCTAGCTTTGTCATAGGTATTCCCCCTTATATTATATATACTTGTCCTCCTTAAAATTATTGACACTTATTCAGTTTTTATTCCAGATTATATAAATATGTAAAACGAAAATAAATTTTCAAATATGTGTAAAATCTGTTGCAATACTGAATAATAAGTAGTAGAATATAACAAAATATTAAGAAATGCGATGAAGGGAAAAGTCAATGCATTGGCATTACAGAGAGTCGACGTTTGGTGTAAGTCGATATGCAAGTCTTGAATTTCCATCCTGGAGCAGTCTGCGATGAGCAGCACCGGCACAGCCGTTAAAGACTTAAGAGAACAGAAGACTTCTTCTGTTAATTAGGGTGGTAACGCGGATAACACTTCGTCCCTTTGTAGGGAGGTAGTGTTTTTATTTTTATTAAAAACTTAAGGAGGTAGTAGAAATGCTGGATATTAGAATGATCAGGAGCAATCCTGAAGAAGTAAAAAGAAGACTGGCAAGAAGGAAAAAGGAATTTAGGATTGATGAACTGGTAGCCTTGGATGAAGCTAGAAGAAATCTACTGGTACAGGTTGAAGACTTGAAAAGCACAAGAAACAAAGTGTCAGAAGAGGTTGCTAAGCTGAAGAGAGCAAAGCAGAATGCCGATGCCTTAATTGCCGAAACAAAAAATGTTGGAGAAAAAATAAAGGAATTTGATGAGCAGGTAAGAGTGCTGGACCAGCAAATTGAAGATATTTTGCTGTCCATTCCAAACCTTCCAAGTGATGAAACGCCAGATGGAGAATCCGAAGAAGACAACAAGGAAATAAGGAAAGTAGGAGAGCCTACAAAATTTGAGTATGAGCCAAAGGCCCATTGGGATATCGGCGAGGATTTGGATATATTAGACTTTACTAGAGCAGGCAAGATAACTGGTGCCCGCTTTACCATCTATAAGGGCCTAGGGGCAAGATTGGAAAGAGCATTAATCAACCTTATGCTGGACACGCACAATGATCATGGCTATACAGAAATATTCCCACCCTTTATGGTACACAGAAGAAGCATGGAGGGAACCGGACAGCTTCCAAAATTTGAAGAGGATGCCTTTAAGGTTGCAGGTACAGAGTATTTCATGGTACCAACAGCAGAGGTACCAGTAACAAACATGTATAGAGAAGAAATACTGGAAGCAGAACGCTTGCCAATATTGCATACAGCCTATACTGCATGCTTTAGAGCAGAAGCAGGATCAGCTGGAAGAGATACCAGAGGGCTAATCAGACAGCACCAGTTCAACAAGGTAGAAATGGTAAAGTTCGCAAATCCAGAGACCTCCTATGAAGAGCTGGAAAAGCTTACAAATGACGCAGAGAGAATATTGCAGATATTGAATCTTCCATATAGAGTGATATGCTTATGTGCAGCAGACTTGGGCTTCTCATCTGCAAAAACCTATGATATAGAAGTATGGATGCCAAGCTATAATAAATATGTAGAAATATCCTCCTGCAGCAACTTCGAGGATTACCAAGCGAGACGAGCAGATATCAAATTTAGACCAGAGCCAAAGGAAAAACCAAG
>JAQSYB010000166.1 GCA_029256365.1 Clostridia bacterium | reverse complement strand
GCAGAAAAGTTTATGGATATTAAATGCCGATTAGGTGGTCTTGCACCATCTGTAGTGGTTATAGTAGCTACGATCAGAGCACTTAAGATGCATGGAGGCGTAGCAAAGACTGAACTTACAGCAGAAAATCTGGATGCACTAAACAAAGGCTTTGCGAATATGGAAAAACAAATTGAGAATGTTAAGAAGTTTGGTGTGCCTGTTGTAGTCTCAATTAATAAGTTTATAACTGATACAGCGGCTGAAGTACAATTGGTTCAAGAGCATTGTAAGAAGCTAGGTGTAGAAGTATCACTTTGCGAAGTATGGGAAAAGGGCGGCGAAGGCGGCGAGGACCTTGCTCGTAAGGTTGTTGCAGCTGCAGATCAAGCCAGTGATTTCCGTTTCTTATATGACGAAAAGGACAGCATAAAGAATAAAATAGGAACAATTGCTAGAGAAATCTATGGTGCAGATGATGTAGTATTCTCGCCAAAGGCTTCTAGGGAAATAAAGAAGCTAGAAGAACTAGGTCTAGACAAGTATCCAATATGTATGGCTAAGACGCAATACTCCTTATCTGATGACCCAAACCTTTTGGGCAGACCAACCGGCTTTAAAATATCAGTGAAGGAAGTAAGAGTATCCGCTGGAGCAGGATTTATAGTTGCTCTGACCGGAGACGTTATGATTATGCCAGGACTGCCAAAGGTTCCTTCAGCAGAAAAAATAGATATCGATGAAAATGGAGTAATTTCCGGATTATTCTAGAAATATCAAAAGCCACGTAATTTTTATTACGTGGCTTTTTTTTAGCAGACACATAGACCAATGTCATCAACTTAATTCACAATCATTTGTCATCCTGAACGCAGTGAAGGATCTAGTTAATGTGAATAAAAGTCTCAGCCCATCGAGGGCTTCCCCTTTTTCCTGGATTTGCTTTGCAAATGGCATTAACAAGATCCTTCAGTCGTTCCTCCTTCAGGATGACAGTCTATTCAGGTTGAAAATGGCATATGGAAAATAGTCGCCCCGTTATTATACACTACCCATAGGGCAATAATATTTTAATATCGCCTGATACACGGCTTCCGCTGCTTTTTGACGCATAGCAGGGTCCGCCAGCTTCTCCCCATCATTGGGATTGGTGATATACAGCAGCTGCAGTATGATTGCAGATGCCCGCACTTGGCGCAAAAGATAAAACTCCGCTGTCCTGACACCTCTATTCTTGCTGTCAATGGCTTTGCTTACCTCGTCAATGATTAGCTTCGCGATTTTCTCGCTTTCTTTGTCTCCACGGAAATGATATACCTCTGTACCAGATACCCCCGGACCTGCAAAGCTGTTTTGCAGAATTGATATAAAGAAGTCAGGCTTCTCAAAATTACTTATAGCTGCTCTGTCTGAAAGCGCTACATCCTTGTTTCCCTCCCTAGTCAGCTTCACTGTCGCTCCGTCACGCTGCAGGAGTCTTGCCAAGCTTTGAACGATATCCAGGTTTATTTCTTTTTCATCCAACCCGTTTGATTGCTTTGACTTGCCATCTTCATCACCACAGCCTGCATCCAGAACAAATCTTCTTCCCTTTAGAGGCTTCCCCTCTTCCGCTATCTCCATCTCCTCCAGCTCTATGCCGGTATAGTAATAGCTTAATATTTCCTTATAGCTCCTGCCAATTAGGGCCATCTCATTGGCACCACATAAGCAAAGACCCAAGCCGTGTCCCATCCCTACACTTTTAAACAGAAACTTCACAGGTGTATAGTTGAATCTGGTGGAGTTTAGATTAAGAATCTCCATCAGTTCATTGCCCTTAAAAACTTTATTTCCTATTTTAAGACATCTGACTCTGCCCTGGTCATCAACATCAATATCCTCAAACATTCCTACAATGCTGTTGTATATATGATCCGGCTTCAAAATCTTAGTGTTTAAAATCTGCTCCATCTCTTCCACCGTAAACTGCTTTTCATTATCCTGATCCGGAATCAATTTACAATAAGAACAAAGTACTCTTCTTAAATAAGTGATTTTACTGCCAAGCACATTTTCAGAGTTCTCTGTTGCTCCGCCGCAGCGATAGTGAAAAAATGGTTTTATTGGCTTGTTGTCAAAGGTTATTATGATCCCTTTTGTGCCGCAGGCAGCTTGTTTATAAATGTCATCCACAAAGCAGTCTTCTATATCAAACATGATACAGTGCCCTGCTTCATCACACAAGTCACAGCCCTTGTGCATAGAGCAGCCTATTCCACCATAGATATTCAGCTTTCTGGCCAATTCGGTTCTCACCATTATAGAAAAAGCCTTTATGGCTTCAATGTCGTAGGATTCTTTCAAATTTACAGAGGTGATGCTTGCTACCAGATCTTCAAACTCTTTTTCTTGTATGCTTTGCATCTTGTTGTTATAGAGCTTAAGATACATGCGCTCCCCCCCTATACTTTGCTATATAGGGACTTAGGCATGCCATCCCTATACTTCCCTCTTGTTTGAACGCCCCCGACTCCATTTAGCCCGGTAATTGTTCCAGTTAAGATTTCCTTCAACGGTACAATCTGATCTATAGGAGTAAGCGCTATTTTCTCACATACCATTACAGGATCCAAAGCATGTATTAAAACTCTTTCCGGGGAGCTTGCAAAATTAGCTCCAGCTTCCATAATGCCCTCAAAATAAGATTGGCAGGCACCGGCAAAAATAACCAAATCATCCAAGGATGGTTCATATTTTCGTGCTAGCTTGACAGACTCCATATAATACTTTGAATTTTTGTAATTGCTTATGGTATTTAGCTCTCTCCTTTGTTGTTCAGGGCTGGCAGTTTGTTGGGGTTTTATATATGCATCATGTCCTGTAAGCACCAAAATATCCGGAGTATATTCCAATAATAGTGCATTTACTGCTTTGGGCTGCTCGCTTTCTGCCACTACTCTTCCTACTGCCTCTATATTAAGTTCCTTGTAAGACTTCATACACATATCCAAATAGTTCTTATCCCCATCAATGTGCAGTACCTTTCCTGGTCTTCTAAAAACTTGACCTTCATTTCGGTAAAAGCCTGCACTTAATTTGTTTGTTGCCTTGCCTGATCTTTTCTCCAGCTTTCTCATTAACTTCTTTGCTCTATCATCATAATTCTTGATATTCTCATTTATTTTTGAAGCTGGCAGCTTAACGACATCTGATTCAGGAGCATCAGCAATAATTCTTAGATTCATTCCCTTTAAAACAATCACTATTTTGTCGTTTTGCCTGATTATATCGTGAACTCTGAATACAATATCGTAATTATAGGATTTTCTGCCTACCAAATCCCCTACCTTAATATCCATTGACATACCCCCAATCTTGCCCTTGCAGTTATAATATATAGTATGTCGAGGTACCAACTGTGGTGAATGAAAAAAAACGGCCTCAGCCGTTTTTTTGTCATAATATTCCGATATGCCGCATATAATATGCTTTCTATATAAGCTTTCTAAAATCTCTTGTAAAGTCAGTTATATACTCCCTAAATATGTACACGTCCTCATATTTGTTTAAGAAACCATCCTCTGTCCAATCCGTTTTTTTCTCATAATACCGCTCCGATATTCTCCAAAACCTTTGAGGAAATTCAAAGATAGCCTGCATAAGCTGAAGGTCTTCTTTGCTGATAGGTTGGACACTGTCATACAGATTCAGTATTCTAAGTGCCATGTCTATATCGAAGCTAAAGCGCTTCAGTGCCTTTAGTATATAGTTTGCCAGATCGTAAATCGGCAGCTCATGGCAGCTGTAATCAAAATCAATAACACTTACTACATTGTTCTTGCCTATTATAATGTTGTGATATGTGTAATCATGGTGGCAAATCCACTTCTCTTTTTTTGCTTTCTTGCATATGCTCTGATAATCTGAGCTTTTAAGCGTGTCATAGGCCTGCCATGCCATATCAACCATGAAGTCTACATCCTGCAGGAACATCTTATCAAAAAAATCCTTCTTTTTCTTCTTCTTGACTGTGTCCTTTAAATTTAAAATATAATCTATTTTCTTTAGATAGGAACTATCCCACCTGCCGTAATTCTCCCTTTTATATGCCCCTGTAGGCGCTTCATAGCCCTTGCCTTTTTTGTGAAGCTCTGCCAAGGCCAATACGGCGCCTTCACGATCAAAGAGGTTGGTAAAACTGCACTCCCGACCCTCAATAACCTTTTCTACCACAAATATTCTATTGTCCTGTATGGTAAAAGGCAAACCATTCTGGGCTATCTCATATCTATCCACATTTACAAAGCCCTTTTCATATAAATATTCCTTCATTCCATGTATGTACAAAAGCTTGTCAGGGTCTCTATCTGTTTCCTTTACAACAATAGGACCTTTGTTTGTCTCAGCAATATATACAGCCCTAAGGGGCTTGTAGCTGATTAGCTTAAAGTTGAATTCCTTAGCTATAGCTTCAATTTGCATGGCTACACCTCACTAGAATTAATTACATTCAATGCATTGTGCACAGTTGATTAAGTAAACTATTATAAATATATGAAGGGTAGCGGTCACATATTCAAGGGTCTATAGTAAATAGGTCCTATCTTTTGTCCACACAAATTTACAGCTTATGCACAGGTTGTGCACAAGCTGTGCATATGTCTTAACTTTCAGAATCTTTTTTCTCTATAACGAGGCAAAAATATGTCCCCCACTTCTATAA
>JAQSYB010000165.1 GCA_029256365.1 Clostridia bacterium | reverse complement strand
AGGGATTTATTTGGAGAAGCATAATATTGGACTTACTACCCCTGAAATATCAAGCTTATGGAAAACTTATATACAGCAAACTGCTACCTTATGTGTGATTAAGCACTTTATGCAGCATATACAGGATGTAGAGATAAAGCCCCTTCTAGCGGAGCAATCAGATTTTTTACAGCTCTTTATAGCTAGAGCCAAAGCAATATTTCAGGAAGAGCATTTCCCGATTCCAAAGGGTTTTTCAGATAAGGATCTAAATTCATCTGCCCCCGCCCTGTTTACTGATTTGTATGGTTTAAGTTTTGTTTATCGCTTAAATCAAATGAACCTAAGTGATTACGCTACAATCGCAACAAAGGTGGCTCGTCAAGATATCGTAGAATACTTTTATGATTGTATGGATTCCACAGCAAAAATATATAAAAAAGCGTTAAATCTTATGCTGTCAAAAGGAATTTATGACAGGCCTCCTAAAATGAGCTATCCTGATCATGTTGAGTTTATACAGAAGCAAGATTCTCTTTTTGATAAGTGGTTTCATGACCCTAGACCATTAAATGCATTTGAGCTAGGTGAAATATTCTATATTATAGAAAGAAACTACATCGGAATATTATTATTGATGGGCTTTATACAAGTGATGAAAGACAACGAAATAAAGAAATTTCTGATTGATGGAAAAGATCTTGCACAAAAACAAATAGATATCTTTAATAAGATTCTGATAGAAGAGGAACACCTTGGCAATATACCTGTCAGCATTGAGGTTACTGACTCTACAGTCTCACCTTTTTCTGACAATCTGATCATGTTTTTAGTAGCAACAACAATAACAACTGGTATCTATTTAGCCGCCTATGCATTATCTGCTTCCTCAAGAAAGGATTTGGCTGCTCATTATATATCCATCATAATAGATATCCTGAAATATGGCGGTGAAGGACTTCGCATTATGGTTAACAGAGGATGGATGGAGCAGCCGCCCCAAGCATTTGATAGAGTAGCTGCTCTAAAAGAATAGTTCAATAGCAAAAGTTCCCTCAGAAGTTATTCTGAGGGAACTTAAATACGTTTCAACACTTATATTGCTTTGCTACCATTTCCTTGATTCCTTGTTTCTAAATTCCATTGCTAGTTGATTTGCTGCAATCATACCGCTTTGAAGTGCGCCTTGCATCCAGCGGTGAACTGCGGAAATGTGTTCCCCCGCCATAAACACCCTGTTGTCATACTCAGGCAGCGCCATTCCATAGGAGAATAATCTTTTTTGCTCTGGTGAAAAGAAGGGCAGTGCTCCTCTAGACCAAGGATAATCATTCCAATTTATTGTTTTAAAATCTACTGCGATATCGTTTAAATATCCTTTGGGCAGTCCATGAACCTCCTCAACCTCTCGCTTGATTTCCTCAATTCGCAGCTCTGGCAGCATATTTGCAAGCCTTTCAGAGTCTTGACCATAACAATATGAAGCAATCATAACACCAGGTTCATTGGCCAAAGATCTTTGATTCATTTCTGGAAAAGTGACCTTATCATATGGAATACTCTGTGCCATACACTTGGTATCCTTATGACAATATCGGGAATGATCTGTTGGATACCATAGTGTAGTAATCGGGAGATCCGTATAGGAGCCCCCTCCTATGATCTGCTCGTCAGGTCCCCCCTCTTCCCAAAAACGCTTGTTGCATAACATCAGTGTTTTCTGGGCTGCTATATAAGTTACTTCTTTTATCGCCTGCATTTTCACATTGCTGAAAAGTGGATTGATATCAATTGTACGCAATGTAGAGAAGGGTATCGCACAAATAACATAATCAAATATTTCATGTCTGGGCTTAGTTGTTTTCCGATTTCCATATGCAAGCTTTACTTTTCCAGTTTTATCATCCCGATATATTCCAGTAACCCAGCTTCCATTTTTCACATCAACCTTCCCTAGAAGATTTGATGGAATTTCTGGATACTCCTTAATGGGGTTTTGATCAAGCAAAGAATGATACATCGCATAAGGAATTGCCGAGGTACCTCCAGGTATTTCATATAGAAAGGATAGATTTGCAGGGTAATTGGCTTGCGCGATATCTACATAGCTATTATAAAGATTTTGTCCCGCCAAGGGCGATAAGTTGGAAATGAGATCGATTGCCCCCTGACTTAAGCCCAAAGATTCCATCATGCTTCTGTTGCTTTGACAGTCCCAGTATTTCGTGAAGTTATTGTAGGTGGGCTTTACCTGAAGCAATTCACTTCTTTGTTCTGGGTTCGCTGGAAGAAGAGGACTCTCCAGTCCATAGTATACCAGCTGCTGCCAAGGTGTCTTTCTTTCCCTTTCTGAAAGACGATACTTGGGATAGATATATTTCATTACATTTCTGCCATCTGCGTCATTTCTCACACGTGTATCCTTAAGGTATATCAAGGCATTCTCGTTATTTTGAACAAAGGGCCTGGATGGCAGTTTGAAGAGATTGATATAATGCCAAACGGTCTCATGGGAGACAGGTATCCGCATGGCACCTAATTCTCCATACAGGCGTTTACTTTTATCAAAATAATATGTATACACCCTTCCGCCAATGCGCTTCTCCTCAGCCTCAAACACCGTTATTTCTGCACCTGTTTTTCTCAGTTCAAAAGCAGATGCCAGCCCAGCCAGACCTGCTCCAATGATTCCGATCCTCACCCCATTCAGTTCTCCTGGTCTGATGACTGTGGTAATATCTTGAGGTGGAGCTGTCAGGTTTTGTATATATTCAAAATCTTCAAGTCTGCCCTTTTGAAGTAGTGCATACCTTGTAAGCATCTGCCTCTGTATATCAGTGGGATTATCTGGTTGTGCCGGTGGACCAGGTATGTAGCTGTCAACGTTCATACTATTTACACACTCCTTATATGTCAGCATACCCAATATTTTCAGGCAAGCTCCCATTATATTCCATAGTAAATAATATGTACTTGAGATTTTTTCATTCCAAAACATCTTAGTATTATTATTCATCTTTTCTGCTAAGAAAACGCTTATTTATATATTCATTTTATTCTTTATTTCATACTCTTCTATCCTTAGATTGTGGTGGTTTTTCGAGCCACCCCTCATTTATAGACAGCTTAATGCTATCCCCATAATATTGTTTCATATCCTTCATAATTATAGCAACCTTAGCAGTGATATCTGATCTAAAACTTGATGTCACTGCTTGACATAACATCGTAAAACAAAATAACCCCAAACATGCGTTAACAAAGAATAGCATCAGCTTATCTGAGAAAGGGGACACTTCTACATCAATTGTTTTATAATCACCGGATGCAGAAATAGGGATATTTTCTTTTTCAAGGGCTTCCCGAAGGGAATCTAATACCTTTTGAATTTCATCTCTCCCTTTACTAAAATGCTGTGTAAGCTCCTTTGATTCTGCCAGTTTGCTAAATGCTACAAAAACCATTTTAGAAAACTGCGCTCTATGTACTATCCGTGATAAATTGGCTATTTCTGCCATATTAATAGGTCTTATTTCTCCAAATAGGCCCCTAAGATATTTCTTTTCATCAATCAGGTCTACCTCATTCTCTATATCTACCTGAGGAGGTCTTAGATATACTCCCTTTTTAAGCATTAAATCAACAATTTCATTTTGAATCTTCATACTAAAATCGATATTCATCTGAAAATAATCTCTAATATCTTTTCTAGTGCAGTCAGAAAAAGCACTAGGGTAAGTACTCATAGACAGCATTGATAAATCTTGACAGAAAAATAAGGTAAATATATCTGAAAATACTTTAGGAGTATTGACTTTGACATCCTCCTTTGTAAATCCCAAAGGAATCACAATGTTTTCTTTTAGAAATATGCTCTTTAATTCATTGATGGCATACTGGGCATGCTTCAACATGCTTTCTACTACAATTCTGACTTCGCTGTCCTCTGTTGTTTCAATAAAGTATTCAAAAAACCTTAATTCCATGTTGTTCTTCATATAAGCTGACCATATGTTAGATATCTCTGTTGAAGTTAGTCCTATCGAGGATTCTTTATATGCTTCTGCGCTCATTTCATCACTCCTTTTATACTATTGTTTCATTATAATGAGCGAATATACTCAAGGGCTGCCTACAACATAACAGTCAGAATACCATAAAAGGGACTCTACTGAGTCAATTCAGTAGAGTCCCTTAAATTTTTATATCGAATGCTCCTTATTTTTCATTTTGTCTCCCCAATTGGCTAGAGCCTTCAGTGCCGGAATTAAATTTTTTCCATCCTCAGTCAAGGAATACTCAACCCTGGGCGGCACTTCCATAAATTGCTCCCGCTCTATAATGCTGTACAATTCCAATTCCTTTAGTGTTTGTGTCAGCATCATGTTGGTGATTCCATCAATATTCCTTCTTAATTCATTGTATCTCATGGTTCCATTTTTACTTAATGTCCAAATAATGGGCAATCTCCATTTTCCGCCGATCAGATTTAGTGCAAATGTTAAGGGACAATTGTCAAGGCGGCTTTTATATAATGCTTTTTCATTCATAACAACACCTCAATACTCAGTTTTTACTTCCTTAAGCAGAAAAAGCTGCATACTTGTTATAATAATTGTTCTTGATATAATGATATCAAAGTCAATTGATTAATCAACATATTTTCACTGAAAGAGAAAGGAAGATCAATATGAGTATTCAATATGAAGTGATTGACCATGATAACATCAT
>JAQSYB010000164.1 GCA_029256365.1 Clostridia bacterium | reverse complement strand
TCATTGGTTCCTGTTGCAATGATTTTTCCCCTGTCCATAATGGCTATCCGTGTGCAAATTTCCTCAACCTCTTCCATATAGTGAGATGTATACACAATGGTCGACCCATTTTTGTTAAGCCTTTGTATCCCCTCCAAAATATTGTTTCGACTTTGAGGGTCAACTGCAACAGTGGGTTCATCCAATATAATCAGCTTGGGCTTATGCGCAATACCGCAGGCAATATTTAATCTGCGAAGCAACCCCCCGCTTAATTTCTTTGGATAAAACTTTCTAAAATCATTCAGCCCAACAAACTCTATTGCCTCATCCACAAGCTGTCGGCGCATCTTTTTATCAGAAATGTACATTCCACAGAAATAATCAATGTTTTCATAAACACTTAGCTCATCGAACACTGCAACATTCTGCATGATGATACCGATATTGCGCTTAATATCGTAAGCATCTGGCGACATGGATTTTCCATAGACCTCTATGGTGCCCTTGTCATACTTCAATAGTGATAAAATACAATTGATTGCTGTGGTCTTCCCAGAACCATTTGGCCCCAAAAGCCCAAAAATCTCTCCCTGTTTTACTTCTAGATTGAAATGATCCAGGGCAATTAAATCATCATACCGTTTCACTAGATTTTCAACCTTTATTATCATAAAAACCCCTCCGATTATGATTTCACATATTTTTTTGAAATGTTTCTATATCATCATTTTAATATAAATGCTTGGCGTTTGTTAGTGAATAACCTCCAATCTGAACATGACAAATGTAACATTCACTTGAGTGCCGTCAGATGAAGTGCTAGAATTTATTTGATAGGATTATTCCAGAAAGGAAAGGTGTGGTGCATAGAATGAAAAAACTCATTGATAAGCTGGTTGTTTTTATAATCTCCTTATCCTTATTTATCCCTAATGCAGCGAATTTATATGTAATCATACCAGTTCTAATTGCTATCATCATAAGTGCATTGTTAAGCTACTTGGAGGATGAGCGCATTACAATTGGGATTTTTGCTGCTTATTTGGCTGCCTGCCTTTTTTCACCAACCCTCCTATGGTTTATTCCGCTTATTGCTTATGATGTAATATTTCTCAAGCTTAAATGGATATGGGTACTATCCTTTTTTCCCTTAATCCTACATTCCGGTCAGACATTTTTCTTTTCAAGATGGGTTATTGCAGCTTTCGTTATTGCTGTGTATTTTTTAAAGCATCACACAGTTTCTCTTCAAAATATTGAAAAAGATTATTATAAGCTGCGTGATAATACCATGGAAATATCCATGCTGCTTGAAAACCAAAACAAAGAGCTTTTGAAGAATCAGGATCATGAAATAAATCTTGCAACTGTAACAGAACGAAATAGAATCGCAAGAGACATTCACGACAATGTGGGACATTTGCTTTCAAGATCCATATTGCAAATTGGGGCGCTCCTTGCTGTAAACAAAGACGAAAATACCAAGGAAACCTTAGGTCTGATTAAAGACACTCTGTCAGAAGCTATGGACAGCATACGCACCAGCGTGCATAATTTACATGAGGAGTCCATTGACTTACAAACAGAAATACAAAAATTAGTAGATGCCTTTCACTTTTGCTCAATACAATTTGAGTATGATGTAGAAGCGAAGTTCGAGAAGAATATAAAAAACTGCATTATAGCAATAACAAAAGAAGCCTTATCCAATATCATAAAGCATTCTAATGCAACGAAGGTTTTGGTCATCCTTCGCGAGCATCCTGCTCTTTTTCAATTGGTTATACAGGACAATGGATCAGACTGCAGCTATCGCAGTGAAAATGGCATTGGAATAGAAAACATCACAGATAGAGTTGCTGCGGTTGACGGCAACCTTTATATCAGTACGGACAATGGATTTCGGATTTTTATTTCAATACCGAAAAAGTAAGCATTTTGAAAGGATTGGGTAAAAAATATGAGGGTATTAGTTGTTGATGATGATAAATTGGTATGTGCATCTCTCAAAACCATATTAGAAGTTGAAGAGGATATTGCTGTAGTGGGCATTGGCCACAATGGGCAAGAAGCCATTGAGCTTTATCATAGTCTAAAGCCTGATGTTCTATTAATCGATATCAGAATGGAAATCATGATTGGACTAGAAGCTGCAGAAGCTATTCTAAAAACCAATAAGAATGCAAAAATACTATTTCTGACAACATTTTCAGATGATGAATATATCATAAAAGCATTGAAAATAGGCGCTAAGGGCTATATTATAAAACAGAATTTCGAATGCATTGTGCCCTCATTGAGAGCGGTATATATGGGACAAAGTGTCTTCGGCGATGACATTGTTTCAAGAATACCCTCCCTTATTCGCAGTCAAAGCAAAGCTGATTTTTCTGCCTTTGGCATTACAGAAAAGGAACTAGATATCATCTCGATTGTGGCTGAAGGACTTAGCAATAAGGAAATAGCGAATAGACTATATTTAAGTGAGGGTACCGTTAGAAACAGTCTATCCACTATTTTAGAAAAGTTAAAGCTAAGAGATAGAACACAGCTGGCCATATTCTATTACAAAAATAGATGAATTATAAACTGTGACCTGCGCCTGACCTCTAAGTCTTTTTAGCTCACCTAGTATTTCATGATATTTCTGCAAATACCTGTCCTTTCATCATAATCATTTTGTCAATATTCGTTCAAATTATATATTTCATTTCCTTTGCTATCAATACAACTAAGAAGAATCAACTGCTCTCTGACACACCAAGGCTGCTGCTTTGCATTGGCCTTGGTGTGTTATATTTTTATCTTCAAAGTTTTTTCATAGCCTATTGACAATTAAAATATCTCATTGTATTATTGTATTAATCACTTAGTACAGTAATACAATTTGAAAATATGTTCAGAAAGGAGTGATCCTGTGGCTTGGGATTTAAAATCAGATCGACCAATTTATTCGCAATTGATTGAGCAAATTGAAATCAAAATTTGTTCCGGAATATATGCGCCGGGATCGAAGCTTCCTTCAGTCAGAGAGTTGGCTCAGGAGGCTGCGGTAAATCCAAATACCATGCAAAAGGCTCTATCTATACTAGAGGAAGATGGACTGCTTTATACCAATCGAACAAGTGGAAGATTTATAACGGAGGATACAAAAATGATTCAACAGGCAAAGCAAAAACTGGCTCAAGAACAAATATCAGAATTTCTTGAAAAAATGAAAAGCTTGGGCTTGAATAAAACAGAGACCCTTTCAATTATTACAACAATGCTGGAGGAGGCGAAAAAATGAGTTCTATTCTAACCTGTAATAACTTAAGCAAAAGTTTTGGCAATAAACAAGCGCTAAAAAATATCAATTTGAACATAGAGAGAGGTAGAATCATTGGCCTGCTGGGCCCTAACGGCAGCGGAAAAAGCACCTTCATTAAGCTTTGCAATGATCTCCTAAAGCCAACAAGCGGTGAGCTTCAAATAATGGGAAACATCCCCGGTGTTGAGACAAAAAAGGTTGTTTCTTATTTGCCGGAGCAAACCTATCTGAATGACTGGATGAAGGTTTCTGAGATGGTACAAATGTTTCAAGATTTCTATCAGGACTTCAACAGAGAAAAGGCATATGATATGCTAAAAAGACTAAATATCAGCCCTACTGAACGATTAAAGACACTGTCAAAGGGAACAAAGGAAAAGGTTCAGCTGATACTAGTGATGAGTCGAGAGGCACAGCTTTATCTATTGGATGAGCCCATCGGTGGCGTGGACCCTGCAGCTAGAGATTACATTCTAGACACCATACTGGGCAACTATCAGGAAAATGCGACCATCATTATCTCAACCCATCTGATTTCTGATATTGAGAAGATCCTTGACGATATCATTTTTCTAAAGGATGGTCAAGTGGTGCTTACAAAATCAGTAGATGAAATCCGTGACGAAAACGGAAAATCAGTTGATTCTTTATTTAGGGAGGTTTTCAAATGTTAAGCAAGCTTTTAAAATATGAGATAAAGGCTACCGCACGGCTGTTTCTGCCTCTTTATCTTACCATAGTAATTTTTGCAGCCATTAACCTTTTGTTTCTTGATATGCCCACTGCTGGGGACAAAGCCTTTTCTTTTTATGGCTTAATAATAGGCATCAGTATGTTTGTGTATGTGACTTTGATGATAGGCTTGGTGGTTATGACATTGTTTGTACTGATACAGCGGTTCTATAAAAGCCTTTTGGGCGACGAAGGCTATCTAATGTTTACGCTGCCGGTTCAGTCTTGGAGTCATATTCTCAGCAAATTGATTGTTTCAATGCTCTGGACTATTGCCAGTTTCTTTGTTGCTTTCTGTTCGATTTTACTGATTTCCTCAAACAAAATCCATATTGCAGATCTATTTAGCAGAATAGCAATGACCTTTAACCAAATTCAACAACAGCTTGGGGCATCCACTTATCTTGTTGGCTTTGAGGTCATGGTACTTGGTTTGTTGACACTTGCTTCTACAATATTGTCCATCTATGCAGCCATCGCATTGGGACACCTTTTCAACAAGTATAAGCTTTTGGCCTCCTTCGGTATGTATATCCTATTAAATATGGTTTCTCAAATCGCGACAACGTTGTTTGGTGCAATTTTCTTTAACCACTCTATATTCACACCAGGAAGCGCCTACATCCCAGATTTATTGTTGATAAATAGCGTTCTGCTGGTCTCCATCTTATATTCGGGAGTCTTTGCT
>JAQSYB010000163.1 GCA_029256365.1 Clostridia bacterium | reverse complement strand
GAAATTTGATATTATGCTTTCATTTATATTCGTAGCATTATTTATAAGCAAGGATTTTAAGAGTGTAATATTAACAGCAATGCTAGGGGGAGGAATCACAGCATTTACTACAACCTTTCCGGGAGGGCAGATTCCCAATATCATTGATAAACTTGTGACTTGCCTGGTTATATATGCTTTGCTGAAGCTTCTTGAAGGTTTTCAGTACAAACAGATTACTGCGGGCATAATCGCTTTTATCGGGACACTAGTCAGCGGAAGTGTATTTCTATACTCTGCACTTTTGCTGGTAGGATTGCCTGCACCATTTCTAGTATTGTTTATGGGCATTGTACTCCCAACATCTATTGCCAATATATTTGTAACTTTGATCGTGTACAATGCGGTAAAGACAGCTTTAAAAGCCACAGGTGTAAAATATATTTAATTGCAGCAAAGGAAAATCCCTGACTATTCGATACCTCGATAGTCAGGGATTTTCTATTATTAGAGCTTTATAAACTCAGCCTTGCCTTTCCTAAATATACTATAATAGCTAAAACCACAGCTCTGCAGCAAAGCGGCTGCCTCCGTGAATTCATTTGCTAATGTGCTTGGGTTGTGTGAATCTGAGCCCAAGGTAATGATCTCGCCACCGAGATTTTTGTATAACCGAAGAATACTTGGTTCGGGGTGAAAATCTGGCAGTCCATACCTTTTTCCAGAGGTATTTAATTCAATTCCTTTTCCTTCTTTTATAATAATTCGCAAGACCTCTTCAATATAATCCATATGTTTTGCAGCAGCAAAGCTCCCTCTTGGGACATATCTTGATATGGCATCTAAGTGACCTAAGTTGTTGTAGCATTTGAAATTCTCTACACAATAAATCATGTCATGAAAATAGTCTAATATCATTTTACCCTCGGATCCACTTTGTGAAAAATCAGCATTATATAGCTCTTTTCTAGCAGCGGTGTGTATAGATCCTAGTACATAGTCAAAGTGCTTGTCAAGGAAGAAGCTTTGATCAGATTCTATAATATGAGGCTGCATTCCGAACTCTATTCCAACAAGTATTTCTAACTTGCCTGCATATTTGTCCTTCAGCTTTTCAATTTCATTCAAATACTTCTTATAATCAAATTGAAAATGAACCTCATCATTTGGATATTCGAGATCCACATGATCTGTAAAACATATTCCATTTAAGCCCTTTGCAATAGCAGGAGCGATATAGCTTTCCATATCGATGCTGCAGTCATCAGAATAATAGGTGTGAACATGAAAATCAAACATAAAAACTCTCCTTATTTTTAAATGATATAAATAAAATCACTCTTGTAAACCATAGACCATTGTATATTTTTATAACTGCAAAATAATTTGCACTACAATCCTTGGTATGCATACTTATGCGAATTATTATGACATTCTAATGGAAAATGCAAAATTTTATCCAGTTTCAATACAGGTTGCACAGCAAATAAATTTGCACTATAGCAAAATATTTTGCGCCAAAAGCTATATTTCTGAAAATTATGCGAATATAATCAAATTTATTGAATATTGGAATCTAGGTTTTGCAACTGTTCCGCAAAAACAGGGCTTTATTGTTTTCAGAAATTAATTGGCATGCTAATTGCTATTATAATACTTGCAGCAGGATTTTAACAGTACTATAAATAATTCGACTATAAATACATAAAATAACAGGCAGTTGAATGTAAATTTTTAGTAAAGTTATCATTGGTAATTCATTTTGGACAAAGCAAAGCTTTGCAAAATGTAAATAAATAATAATTATTATATGGAGGTTATCATATGCAAAATGTGAAAGTAGCAATTTGGGGATTTGGTGCAATGGGAAGCGGTATGGCAAGAATGCTTTTGACAAAAAAAGGTGTGGATATCGTAGGCGTATGCGATAGAAACGATGCTAGAGTTGGCAAGAGTATGTTTGAGGTACTTGGGGTAGAAAGAGGAGATAAGCCAGAAGTAATCATCATCAACGATATTGATGAGGTATTAAAGGGAAAAAATGTTGATGTTTGCTTATGTGCAACAGACTCCTTCACGAGCAAAGCTTTCCCAAGATTAAAGCAAGTATTGGAAAACAAGGTAAATGTAATATCTACAGCAGAAGAAATGGCATACCCACAGGCACAAAATCCAGAGATGGCAGCAGAGCTAGACAAAATAGCGAAGGCCAATGGGGTTACAATTCTTGGAACAGGTATTAATCCAGGGTTAATCATGGACTTGTTGGTAGTTTGTTTAACAGGCTGCATGACAGATGTTGAGCATATAGAAGCAAAGAGAGTAAACAGCTTAAGCCCATTTGGTCCTGCGGTAATGGAGGAGCAAGGTGTTGGCGTTACAGTAGATGCGTTCAATAAGGGTGTTGAAGATGGAACAATGGCTGGTCATGTAGGCTTCGCAGAATCCATTAGAATGATAGGTGATGCAATTGGCTGGGATGTTGAGAAGTATGAAACACAAATGAAGCCAATCGTAACGACTGTTGATAGAAAATCACCATACGGTTTTGCAGCTGCAGGCAATGTAGCTGGTGTTAACATGACTGGTCAAGGTTATGTTGATGGACAAGTGAAAATAGACATGATACACCCACAGCAAATCGAGCCAGAAATGGAAGGAACGCATACAGGAGACTACATAACAATTAAGGGTACTCCTGAAGTAAATATGGCAATAAAGCCTGAAGTACAAGGCGGACTTGGTACAATTGCAATGTGTGTAAACATGATTCCTCATGTTATCAACTCAGTACCTGGTCTAAAGACAATGATTGATCTTCCAGTGCCTAGAGCAATTATGGGAGATATGAGAAAGCTTATAAATAGATAATAAAATGTAAGATAATATACTGGCAGGGTCTGTAAATTGGACCTGCCAGTATTATCACGTCATTTAAAAAGGAGAGTCAAATATGAGTACAGCAAAAAAAGGAGATTGGGTGCAAATACATCAAATTGTTCTCAAGCCAGAAGAGCGGGCTCCTCAAGTGCCTGATGACACAAAGCAGGTACCACTGGAGCTATGGGTAAAGGGCTATGCTCTTACAGAAGCAAAAGTAGGCGAACAGATTGAAATAGAGACTGCTACAGGTCGTACATTAAAAGGTGAATTGACAGTGATAAATCCAAAATATATACATACATTTGGCGAATTTGTACCTGAACTACTTACAGTGGACAGACAGGTAAAAGAAATCCTCTTCGGAGGTGAAAAATAATGACAATAGATAATTCATATGCAGCAGTAACAGGTAGAAAAAATGAAATAATGAAAAAAGCCATTGGTATAGACTACTCTATATTCGAATCAGAGGGAATCGGTTTTGACTATGAAAGAATGATGAGAGAAGCTGGCTATACGTTGGAAGAGATACAGAAAATACAGTCAGAGGTAAGTGTAGGAAATACACCGATTATTGAGCTCAAGAATTTAACTGCCTTGGCTAGAAAGATGGCACCAAAGGGCAAAGGGGCAAGAATATTTATAAAGGATGAAGCCTGCAACCCATCGGGCAGCTTCAAAGCAAGAAGAGCAGCAAATGCAGTATATCATGCTAAAAAGAACGGTTATAAAGGCGTAATTGCAGCTACCAGCGGCAATTACGGAACGGCAGTTGCATCTCAAGCAGCAATACATGGATTGAAATGTATTATTGTACAAGAATGCTATGACAGCAAAATGGTGGGTCAGCCTGAAATATTAGAAAAGCAAAGAGCATGTGAAGCACTTGGAGCTGAGGTTGTTCAGCTTACAGTTGGACCAGAACTTTTTTATACGTTCTTAATGTTATTAGAAGAGACAGGCTATTTCAATGCTTCATTATATACCCCATTCGGCATCGCTGGTGTTGAAACCTTGGGTTATGAGCTGGCAATGCAGTTTCGGGAAAAAGAAGGAAGAGACCCAGATGTAGTGATGGTAACTCATGCTGGCGGCGGTAATGTAACAGGTACGGCTAGAGGCTTAATAAAAGCAGGTGCAGAAAATGTGAAGGTAATAGGTGCCAGCGTTGACTTATCAGGCTTGCACATGGCATCGGATCAGGCCTTCAATAAGAAATCCTTTACAACAGGTCATACAGGCTTTGGACTTCCTTTTGCAACATGGCCGGATAGAGCTGACGTTCCAAGGAATGCAGCAAGACCATTGAGATATCTTGATCGATATGTATTGGTTAGACAAGGAGAAGTCTTCTATATAACTGAGACATTGGCTGTTCTTGAAGGCTTAGAAAGAGGACCTGCAGGAAATACTTCCTTGACAGCAGCTTTCTCTGTAGCACAGGAAATGGATGAGGACCAAATCATTGTGGTTCAAGAAACAGAATATACAGGAGCTGGAAAGCATCCCATGCCGCAGCTCAGCTTTGCAAAGGCAAATGGAATTGATGTAAGGTTTGGTAATCCCAATGAAGAAATTCCAGGTGAAAGCATCATATTGCCGGAGCATCCATCCATGATAAAGATAAGAGATTTTGATTTGAACAAGGCAAAACACTCGTATATTCGAAATAGCATTACAAATAACAACGTTAAAGTGGTTTCTAAGGAAGACTTGGCATTCTTAGCTAAGGATACAAAATCCGATGAGCAATTTGTTATCAATGCATTAACGGAAATGGGAATCAATATAAAATAAAATTTGGAGGGATATCTATATGAAACGTAATGATGATTACGAGGTTAGAAGACAGCACCTTATGAACATGTCAGATGAGGAATTAAAAATAAAGTTTTGGT
>JAQSYB010000162.1 GCA_029256365.1 Clostridia bacterium | reverse complement strand
GAGCTTTTAATTGAAGAAAAACGAGCAGGCAGATTGGATATTCATCCCGTTTTAATCAATACAGGGGGAGAGTATTTGAGTCCTGAATTAGCTGAGGAATTGGCAGAGGTTTTTGGCTGCCATGTTCAGACAAACTATGGAAGTACTGAGGGGGGAATGATGGCTTTTCAATGCCCAGAGGGGCACCTGCATATCAATAGCGATTGGCTTATTGTGGAGCCTGTGGATGAGAATAAGAAGCCGGTACCTGATGGTGTATTGTCTCACTCTGTACTTATAACAAACTTAACAAACTTTACTCAGCCGATTATCCGATATGAAATAAGCGATAGAGTAATATTATATAGAGAACAATGCAAATGCGGAAATCAGATGCCTTATATTAAGGTTGAGGGCAGAACGGATGACATACTGTATTTTACAGCAGGAGATAAGAAAACAGGTATTGCACCACTTGCGATCTATGCTACCTTAAAAGAAACAGAAGGAATCACTCGATTTCAAGTGGTTCAAAAGGATCAAAGCGCACTAGAAGTAAGGTTGGAGTTTATGTCTAGTGCCATAAAAGATGAAGCGGCTGAAAATGCCATACAGAGATTGAATCAGCTGCTATTAAGCAATGGGATAAAAGATATTTCCATTCGGGTATCTAGTGAAGCAATTGCAAGAGATGAAAGAAGCGGCAAGTTTAAGCATATCATCGCTTATCAAAAATAATATTTTAAAAGAAAGAACAGGGCTTAATTCATTTGAATGCCCTGTTCTAATATTTTCATCGTTCCATCTGATATTTTCATATTCTTTGCAACTTCTTTTCCAGCAGCTTCTATATGCTGCAAGTATTTTGAAACATGTGCTTGCATCTCTTCCGATGAATCAGATAAAAGCTTTCCTTGGGTAGTATAAATTTCTGCAATTAATTCCATTCTCATTTTAAGAGCTACCCGATTTATCCAATGGGATAATACTTGAAATTCTGCTCTGTCAGCAAAGCCGCAAGTGGATATCATCATGAGCTTGGGAGCTTGAGGATGGGCTGAAACTGGTGCAACCTCTGAATTTGCAGGCTGTTGAGTATGAGGACTTCCTATCATTGTCATTCGGTCCATAAAAACTTTTAGCATACCTGAAATGTTTTCAAAATACACAGGTGTTGCAAAGACAATAATATTTGCTCTGCCTGCATGGGATAGGATTTCTGACATGCCATCATTGGTTACACATTGACCAGGACCTCTTTGCCAACAAACATGACAGCCTTTGCAGTGCTGTATTTCTTTCTCAGCCAAAAATAGATTTACAGTTTCTGCCCCAGCTGCTTCCGCACCCTTTAAAAAGGCTTCAACTACAATATTTGTATTTCCTGCTTTGCCTTTTGGGCTGCCATTTATCACGACTATTCTCATGGGATACACCTCTCTATTTGTTTCTAAAGTTCATTGGGACAAGCCAATTTTTGCTTAAGAATATATAAAAATCCTACAATACTGCCTATTGAATGTCAATTCTTTTGAAATTCTAAATTTCTAATCATTTTTTAATGTTGCATTAAGTCCCGCCTAATAACAGCAGGTTATTATTAAAATATAGAATTAATAAGCTTAGTTTAAGCCAATGTTGATATTTTGCATCCACTTAGGGCGTCATTCTGAGCGTAATAAAGAGTTAAGTGGTGCCTAGCAATGCTCGATTTGTCATTCTGAACGCAGTGAAGAATCTTTTCTTTGCAGTTGAAACATTGCATATATCAACATGATCGTTTCACAGAGTCAAAAAATAAAAAAATATTTTGGAGGGTTTAACATGTCAGAAAAATTAAAACAAATTGATGAACTTAGAAAGAGAGCATCTGTAAGCTATTCCGATGCAAAGGAAGCACTGGAGGAATGCAATGGGGATATGCTGGATGCCTTGGTGTATTTAGAGAAAAATAATAAAGGGCAGTATGCAAAAACTGCAAATCAAAAATCAGGTTTTTTAGATAAACTCAATGAGCTTTTTAGAAAAGGCAGCAATACAAGATTTATCATGCATAAACAAGAGAAGATTATATTAAATATTTCTATAAACATAGCTGTTTTGATAACTCTAATTACACTGCCCTTCATACAGATTACTGCACTAGGTCTGTTGATCGCTTTGTTTACAGGACATAGATTTAAGGTGCAAGGCTGCAGCAATGATACTGACAATATCAATCATGCACTTGAAAGGGTATCCAATGCTGCCGATGAAATAAAAGAAAGATTTGCAAGCGGCAAGCCAGAGAACACAGATGGCCTAAATAAATAGAGGATATATGGGATAGGGGTGAACTTGTTTGCCCCTATCCTTCTATGCAGCCACAGTAGTAAGTACAATGAAAAGGGTTTTAAACAATGTCAAAATAGAGTATTCTAATAGATAGATTCAATTAGCCAGACAGGAGGAGTAATATGAGTGCACAGAAGATCTTAATCATTGAGGATGAGTTGAAAATAGCAAGATTCTTAGAATTGGAGCTGGGACATGAGGGCTATATGGTGGAGCAAGCCAATGACGGCAGAGAAGGGCTAAACAAAGCACAAACCAACCAATATGACTTGATCATACTTGACATTATGCTTCCTTCTGTAAATGGAATCGAAATACTGAGGAAAATCCGTCAGAACTCAGAAATACCAATCATTATGCTTACGGCCAAGGATGAGATTATGGATAAGGTTGTTGGTCTAGATATGGGAGCAAGTGATTATATGACAAAGCCCTTCGCTATTGAGGAACTGCTAGCAAGAATAAGGGCTGCTCTAAAAAGAGGAATCATAAAGTCTGATGTCCTGAAAACTTTGCATGTTGGTCAATTGCAGCTGGACTTGGAAAAGTACTCTGTTTGCTATAACAAAGAAGCGATCGAACTTACCAAGAGAGAATTTGACTTGCTGAAGCACCTATTAGAGAATAAGAATATTGTGATGACCAGGGATAAGCTTTTGGAAACAGTATGGGGCTTCGACTATGTAGGGGATACCAATATAGTAGATGTTTATATAAGATATCTTAGAAGTAAAATTGATGACAAATATCATATAAAACTAATTAGTACCATTAGAGGGGTGGGATACATTATAAAAGATGAGGAGTAAAAGATTTTTTTCATTATTTTTCAAGGAATTTTTTATACCATTGTTATTGCTGCCCTTTCTAATCATAAAATCCATAGGGAAGATGTTCAAATCCATATATGAAAGACTAATAAGCAAGCTGCGTTTTTCCATAACCTTTCGAATAACATCGATGTATACCTTTATCATAGCAATGATGCTGCTATTATTGAGTGTGGGAATCCTTGGAGGCGGCCTAGCCTATGTGATGAAAAGCGAAAGCGATGACCTTCAAAGAAATTATCTATTAATCGCTTCCTATATAAAAGAATCTGCTGAAATCCCACAAAATCGCATCGAACAATTGGGACAGCTCAGCGGCACAACCATCACAATTTTCGATGACAAGCAAAATATGCTGTACACAACGGAGGAGCAACCAGAGGCTGTCGTTTTTATTAATCAAAACAAAGATTTGATTAATGTTGTAGAAAGAGTTAGTGAGAATCAGGTCTTTATCGGAAATCCAGCACGACCGGATAACATCTTGCCCAAAGAAATATTCAATGAGTATGGTTATGCTTTGGTGTTGAATGACAGCGCGGGAGAAGGCTCAAATCTGAAGTATGTGCAAATAATAAATAGACTGACTCAAGAAACTGCCTATGCAGGCATATTTGTTTTTACGCTAATTGCATTGGAAATACTTTTTATCATTTTTATTATTGTTACAGGATATTTGGCAAGCAAAAAGCTGCTTCGACCAATTTATGCAATGACGGACACTGTAAGGAATGTTACAATCAATCAGCTGGATGAGCGGATTGATGTGAGAGGCTCTCAAAATGAGTTTCGCGACCTAGCAAGGACTTTTAACAGTATGTTGGATAGATTACAGTACTCCTATGAGAAGCAAAACCAATTTGTGTCCGATGCATCACATGAGCTTCGAACTCCTATATCGGTTATTCAGGGCTATGCCAATTTGTTGGATCGATGGGGAAAAGATGACAGGCAGGTGCTTGAAGAAGCAATTGCTGCAATCAAAACAGAATCGGAAGATATGAAAAATCTCATAGAAAAGCTATTATTTTTGGCAAGAGGGGACAAAGAAACCCAAAAAATTGAAAGAACAGAATTTGATTCCAAAGAACTAATAGATGAGGTTGTAAAAGAAACAAAACTAATTGATAATACCCATGAGATTATTAGCAGCAGAAATGAGAGTATTGTGCTAAATGCTGATCGCAGTATGCTCAAGGAAGCCTTGCGAATTCTTGTAGACAACAGTGTCAAATTTACTCCACCAGGTGGAAAAATAGAATTGCAATGCTATTTGCAGAATCATACAGTTTTCCTTACTGTAGAAGATACTGGTACAGGTATTTCTAAAGAGGACCTGCCTCACATTTTTGACCGTTTCTATAGAGCAGATAAGTCGAGGACGAAGAATACAGGTGGAACAGGCTTGGGAATGGCCATTGCAAAGTGGATTGTATTAAAGCACGGCGGAGAAATTAAGGTGCAAAGTGAGATTCATATTGGCACAAAGGTTATAGTCACTTTGCCAATATAAAAAGGCTCTATTAACAATGAATCTGATATATGCAATATTTAACCTGTCATCCTGAAGGAGCAGCGACTGAAGGATGTGAAGATTCTTCACTGCGTTCAGAATGACAAGGTCTACAATTGTATAATTAACAAGTCTGATGGA